>CAZFLF010000156.1:0-9851 GCA_964519825.1 uncultured Pirellulaceae bacterium
CGCGCGCGGTTTGACGGACTGATCCATCAACTGCATTGTAAAACTTGTGCGGTCGAGATTGGCACACCGCACCGGGCGCAAGGCCAATGGTACTTGCTTTGTTACTGGACGAGTGAGCGGGACGGCGCTAGCCGCCGGTTTTTCGCATGGGAAGTCGACCCTACGAAACCGGTGGCTAGCGCCATTCCGCTCAAAGTAAGTGCCATTGGGCCGATTTGTATCGCTCACCGAAGACTTGCTTCAAGGAGATTTCGCATGGACCCAACTCCGCTAATCGACGGTTATCTGGCTGGTCCGCAGCAGCTTCGCGATGCCATCCGTGGCATGACGTCGGAACAACTGGACGCTCAACCGATTCCCGGCAAATGGTCGACGCGACAAGTCATCTGCCACATTGCCGATTTCGAGCCGGTGTATGTCGACCGTATGAAACGTGTCATCGCCCAGGACGAACCGACTCTTTTCGGTGGCGATCCCGATCTGTTCGCTGCCCGGTTGGCCTATCAGGCTCGTGACATCGCGGCAGAACTGCAGCTGATCGAAGCCTGTCGCGCGCACATGGCCAAGATCTTGAGTACGCTTCGGCCGGAGGATTTTGGGAGACGGGGCATCCATTCCGAATCCGGCCCGATTACCTTGGAAAAGTTGCTCACGAACATCGCCAAACACATCCCGCACCACATCCCGTTCATCGCAGAAAAGCGGCAAGCGCTCGGCTGTTAGCTGTCGGCTGCCGGCTGATGTTGTTACATTGCCGCTCATGCGTAAGGGCATTCCCGTCTCCCCAGGCGTGGTCGTCGGAACGGCTTATGTGATTCACGAGATCTTCGTGAATCCCGAGACGAAGCGACTGGAGGACAAAGAGGTAACCGCCGAACTGGCGGCTTATGAAACCGCGCGGGAACACGCGGCGACGGACCTGCGCGCACTGCAAACCAAGGTCGAAAGCCAGGTTGGGCACGAGGAGGCGGCCATTTTCGCCGTCCATGAAGCGATCCTGCGTGACGCCGACTTCACCGTCAAGATCCGCGACTGGATCGTCAACGACCGGATGAATGCGCAAGCTGCATTGCACCAGCTGATGAGTCACTACACGTCGCTCTTCGCCCGCACGCGCGACGAGTTCCTCAAGGAACGCTTGAACGACGTTCGGGACGTCATTGAGCGGATTAGTTCCCACCTGAGTGACGTTCTTAAACCGGATTCACAGGCTCTTTCCGGGCCGCTGATCGTCATCGCCGACGAACTGCTGCCGTCGCAGGTCGTGGCGCTCGGCGATACCGATGTTCGCGGCATTGTCACCCAGGCCGGTAGCCAAACCAGTCACGCGGCGATCATCGCACGTAGCCGCGGCATCCCGGCTGTGTCGGGCGTACGTGGCATCCTGCGCCTAGTGAAAACAGGCGACGTCGTCGTCGTCGACGGCCGCGACGGGCACGTGATCATCAACCCGGATGCGGAGACCAGCAGCGCGTTTCGGAAGCTCGAACGGGAATTTTTTCATCTCAAGGACCAGCTCGCCGAGAACCGTGAGTTGCCGGCTGTTTCCGCGGATGGCGCCACACTCGAATTGTTGGCCAACATCAACAGCGTGAATGACGCGCGGGCCGCCATCGCGATGGGTGCGACCGGCGTGGGGCTTTTTCGCACTGAGTACCTCTATCTCATGCATCACGATGTACCTGACGAAGAAGAACAACTCGCGGCGTACGTCGAAATCATCGACGCCAGCCCCACGCGAACCGTCACGATCCGCACGCTTGACATCGGCGGTGACAAGACCGTCCCGTACCTGGGACATCGACATCAGGAAGCAAATCCGTTTATGGGTTGGCGCAGCATTCGGTTGTCATTCGAGCATCCGGAATTTTTCGCGACGCAAATCCGGGCGATTCTCCGTGCTGCTGCGCACGCCCGAGAGGTCGGCGGTGAAGTGCGGATTATGTTCCCGATGATCACGGCGCTCGAGGAAATCCAAAAGTTGCGGCGGATGGTGAAGGAGGCTTGCCGCCAGCTCAAACTCCGGCGGAAGAAATTCCACGCGGCGCCGATGGGGATGATGCTGGAAGTGCCCGCTGCGGCAATTTCCATCGAACAAATGCTGCCGCAGATCGATTTCGTGTCAATCGGCTCGAACGACTTGGTGCAATACCTGATGGCGGCGGACCGCGACAATCCGAAAGTCAGTCACCTCTGTCAGCCGATGGCGCCGCCGGTACTACGCGTGTTGACGAACGTGATCGCTGCCTGCAATGCGTCACAGACGCCCGTCACGCTATGCGGCGAGATGGCTGGCCAGCCGCGCAGTTTCGTACTGTTGTTCGGTATGGGCTTGCGCAGCTTCAGTATGAGTCCGGCATTTGTTCCGTCCATCAAGGAACTGGCAGCTCATCTTTCGCAAGACATGGCCAGGCAGATTCTTCAACATGCCCTCAGCCTCAAAACGACCGGGCATGTGAAACGCTACATGGCCGAGCAGTTGCAGGCCATCTCGCCGCGGCTGGCAATGCTGGACACCGCGTAGCCCGGCGAATTCGAGCTCCCCGACTGCGTTTGACCTTTGCCGTTGGTCCGTCCGTCTGGACGTAAAGGCCCGAACAGCGGATTTCAATTTGCTGTTTGCCCGGAATGAATTCTGTTCTACCCAGCACTCCTCGACGGCGATCAGGCGTAAGGGATCGTTCAGCGTTTTGGATCGTGATCTTTCGAATCGCGTGCTGCGTCGTTGGCTGGCGGATTATTCGGGGGATGATACCGCCGGTTGAAGATCTCCGGGTCAAAGGGATCGCGTCCCGTCGGATCGTCGGCAGGCGAGGCTGGCGCAGCGGGCCGGGGCGTTTTCGCAGACTCAGCATAACCAGCGGGAATGACCGCCGGGACTGGTTCGACGGCTGACTTCGTTCCCGCCGGAGCAGGCGGGGACTCGGCCGCTGGCTTGGACGCAATGCGGTTGCCCAATCGTTTGGGGCCTCCACTATTGGCGGTGATTGATTCCACCGGCCTCATTGCCGCGCGACGCACCCAGGCGGTCAGAAGATCAAACTGGCGGGCGTGTTTATCGGTGAATGCTGGAGACTTCGTGCCGCCATGTGCCAGACTTCCCTGTTCCAGGAGGGGACTCTTCTCCGGAAACTCATGATCCATGAACAGCAGCGTGGCTTGCAGGTTGCGCTGCGTCATGCGGCTGGTCGCGGCATGCCCTGTCGACGGACGAACCAGGCGATACTTGACCGTGGCGCCGTTGCCATGGCACGCGTACGTGGCACAACGGTTAAGCAGAATCGGCTGGACGACGGTTGTGAACTGCTCCATTAGTTGCGGGGAGAGTTTCGTGGTGAGAGTTGCCGCCTGAGGGATCGCTTCAGCCCGCGGTTTGGCCCCGCTTTCTGCGGACATTGAACGCGTGCCGAGCGAATTCAGCCGCTGTTCCACCCCCATCAGTCGCGGATGCGAAGGTTCTTGAGCGAGCACTATCAAAAGTTGATCGGCCGCGCGAGCCAACAGCCCGTGGCGGAGACACCAATCGGCAAGACCGAGGTGAGCGGCTGGCTCGTCAGATGCGAGCGAGTCGCGCTGCCGCAAATAAGCTTCGTCAAGGCTGCGACATTGAAACTCGACGTCAGCACGTGGCAATCGGACTTCGCCGTTGGCGTCGATCGTCACGAGGAACATGTCATTGACCGGTGTGATCCGCCCCTGTAACACAAATCCGTTGCGCAGAACCAGCACACCGTCTTGGGGTTCGAGCGTCAGCTCATCCGCGCCGAGACAATTCGATGCGACAGCAACAAGTATCAGGGCAAACGCCCGCCAGAAAATAGACATGACGGCGGGAGGATAAGAGAGCCTCGCCGTGTGGTCAATGTCGATCGGTGCGGAATGGCTTGTTCACCTAGTGGACAAGCCTAAAATCGCTCACTAAAATGCGTCGCGACCAGTTTCACCTGCCCCAACTCGCTATTACACCGTGGGTTGTGGCTGCAGCTCGATTGAAAATGCAGCGTCTAGCAAGTCCGAACACGAGGTCAACACGCCCAAGAGATTTTGGCGATTAGATTTGGGTGGGCCCATTTGGAATATCCCGGCGTTTGAGCCGGATCATGATTCGGGGCGGTAGCTCAATTGGGAGAGCGCTACGTTCGCAATGTAGAGGTCGAGGGTTCGACTCCCTTCCGCTCCACTGACCCGTGGCACTTGCCACGGGTTTTTTTGTCGCCGCGTGGAGACGCAAGCCAGGGCGTAGGCCCACACATCGCGGCTTCTCGCTCGGTCGTTATGGCGGCATTTATCCGCGTGAGGTTTCCCTGGACCGTATCATCACGATCATCACGGAACTGTCGGTTGAGTGACACGCGAGGGCTTTTCGGTTGGCTTTTCGCAGTACGCCTGCCACAGCAACATGAGTGCTCCGGTCACCAGCAGAGAGTCCGCGATGTTGAAGTTTGGCCAACTCCACTGTTCGTGACGTGCACGCAGGAGTATCCAATCCCGGACCGCATAATGAAAATCTTCTCGGATCCCAGGGGTGACCCACAATCCAAGGCGGTCATATAAGTTACCGAGAATTCCGCCGGTAATGCACGACAGAGAAACGGTCAACCACGCACTTTTCGCGGCCCGGAACACAAACAGCCACACCACAATGCCGATGGCGGCCAGAATCGAGAGACCGGCGAAGATGCGCCCTCCCCCTTCACCCATGCCAAACAACGCGCCTCGATTGAGCGTCGTTTGTATGCCGATGTAGTTTTCCCACATCCACCAGATATTATCGCCCGACGAAAAGCCTAGCCATTTAAAGATCCAATGCTTGGTCAACAAATCGGCCAAACATCCGACGGTCGAAATGCTCAGAAAGACGACATATCGACTCCGCGGAATCGACACGTCATCCGGACGGCTAATCGCGTTCAATCTTGCTGGCGCACTTGATACAGACCGGAGTGTAAGGGATGGCATTGAGTCGGGCCTTGGCAATTCTTGCGTCACATTCGACGCAGGAACCATAGGTGCCTTCCTCAATACGTTCAAGAGCGCTTTCGATCTGTTCCAAAGCCTCTTCTTCGCTCTGCAGCAAACTCAAAGTGAACTCTTGCTCAAAATTGTCCGTTCCAACGTCCGCCATATGCATCGGCATGCTCGAGAGATCACCGCTCGACTCGCTGCGTGTCTTGCTCAACGCTGCCTCAGCCATAGCCGACACGTCACCGCGTAAACGGGCACGCATTGCCAACAAGCGGGACTTGTATACCTTCAATTCGGACTTTTTCATCATTTCTCTCCGAAAGGCTCCGGATGCCAAAGATAAAGGTCGGTCAATGAATCCCAGCTGCCAATTCAGTGCGGCGCTATTCTAGATACGCCACTAGAGTGTGTCAAATCGGTCACCCACTGCGAGAGGACCAGGCGAACAGGTTGTAACTCACTACACAAACATATCTTAAGCATTACCTAAGTAGTCCGCCCCGGCAATGGTTGAGGCTCACAACACAAAGTCTGTAGCCGGCTGGCTCCGCTTTCCACCCGCCGTAAGCCGAATGGCACTTACTTTGAGCGGAATGGCGCCTAGCCACCGGTGTCATCATGAGATTTTCCAGGCAAAATACCGGCGGCTAGCGCTTTGCCGCTCACTTATCCATCACAAAAGTACGTGGCATTGGGCCGCAAGCCCCCTCATCGCTGGGTCAATGAAGTGGCGGAAATGGGACTCGACGAAGCTAATTCCGCTGGCTACATTGTTTCGTTCTCTTTACTCAACTTGAACGCCTCGAATGGTTCGGTGTCATGTACGCGATTATCACAGATGGTGGACGGCAGTATAGGGTCGAGGAAGGCCAGGAACTCGACGTCGATTTTCGCGATGCCGCGAAGGGGTCTCAGGTCCAGTTTGACCAGATCTTGGCGATCGCTGGCGAGGGTGGATTGAAATTAGGCCAGCCATGGGTCACGGGGGCGTCTGTTTCGGCAGAAGTCATGGGCGTCGAAATGGGTGACAAGATATTCATTCAAAAGTTTCGCCGCCGGAAGGGCTATCGCCGCCGCACTGGACATCGCCAAATGTTCACGCGGGTGAAGATCAGCAAAATCCAAGGCTAGCTGACGCTGATCGATTCTGACCTGTGCCGCCCAAGAGTCCCGGCTCGGCCGAGCACTCCTACTTTCCTACTTCGTATGCGAGATGTTCGTCTCGACCCGTCCGCGGCTGGCAGCTATAGTCGCAATTGCGCGCGTATGGAGCCAAACTGTCGATGTAAGGCTTCTTCGGCGGACGCTGAAAACGAAACATGCTTTCCCCTGAGGAAGCGAATGTTACCCCTGATCCGCTCCGGTATAAAAATTGCGGGTTGGACGGCTAGTCGTGACAGGAATTCAGAAGGTCCCGCACCGATCTTCTGCTGTCCACGGGAGGTGTCGTATGACCGATCTCTATTTTGGTATGGCCGTCATGGCTGTGCTGTCGGTCATCGTCTTCGCCGCCTCATTTCGCATCGCTGGCCGTTGTTCTCGGTCTGTAATCGACGCGCTGGCATTGCTCATTGTGGCCGGAATCTTCGCTTACATTCGCTACGCTTGGTATCACACTCGACTCGCGACGCTGTTGCCGTACTCGAATTTGGTCATTCTTGGGAACTGGTTCCCGCTGGCCGCCGGTGCGTTGGCAGGACTGGCTTGGCATCGAGTACCGGGCCGGGTTTGGCGCAAGTCATTCTCCGTTGTGGGACTAGTGGGCGCAGCGGCCTACACCCTAATGTGGCCGGTCTGTGGAACGGCACCGCGGTGCGAAGACGCGTGGACCGCGGACGGCATCTGCTTGCAAACGACTTCGCGAACATGCACGCCAGCTTGCGCGGCGACTTTGCTCCGGCTATGCGGAATCAAAACGACCGAGCAGGAGATGGCCGACTTGTGCTTGACGCGCGGAGGAACAACTTGGCAGGGGCTATATCGCGGACTCAAATGCAAATCGTCGGGCACCGGTTGGGACGTGGAGGTGTTGCAGGGGGATGTTAACGAAGTGTTGGCGATGGGTGACCAGCCAGTCATCTTGAGCGTGGGGTTGCCGCGTGAGTCATCGATCAACCAGCAGATCGCCACTGCTGAGTGGGGTTGGAAGCCCGGAATTGGGCATTCGGTGCTTCTAATAGCCAGGTCCCATCACGGACGCGTGGTTGTCGCCGATCCGGCGCCCGGCATCGGGCGCGAGGAGTGGACCGCGGGTGACCTGCGGCTCTTATTCCGCGGAACGGCGATGCGACTCGTCAGACGCTGAGACGGTACGCGGCGGCACGACAGTCTGAAGTTGCTTGTACGGCGCGCAGTCATTGATGAGACCTATTTCTACCGCAAGAAAGACAAGATCTCGTCAACGACGCTCGGGGTAACGCAGCCGATCTTGACCACCTCTGTAACCGCATCTATTCTCCCCGCCGACTTGCGACGAATTCCTTTCTCTTGTTAGGTCAAGCTGCCATGTCTCAGCCGCATGTTGCCGTTCCACTGCTCGATGTATCGCGCGACAATCAGGCAATCCGCGCGGAACTGTTGGCAGCGATGACAGAAGTACTCGACTCTGGTCGTTTTCTGCACGGTCCGGAGGTGCGACAACTGGAGGAACTAATCGCTGCGGAGTGCGGCGTGAAGCATGCCATTGGCTGCGCGTCAGGCTCCGACGCACTCTTGCTCGGCTTGATGGCACTCGGCATCGGGCCCGGTGACGAGGTCATCGTTCCGAGCTTTTCCTTTTTCGCGACCGCCAGCGCCGTGTCCCGGGTCGGCGCACAAATCGTCTTCGTCGACATCGACCCAACGACTTTCAACATGGATGCCCATGCCTTCGCCGCCGCGATTACCAAACGGACGAAGGCGGTTATTCCCGTGCATCTATATGGCCAATGCGCCGAGATCGACGCGATCTTTCGAATTGCCCAACCGCACGGGATTCACGTGATCGAAGACGCCGCGCAATCAATCGGAGCGAAATGCCTCGGCCGAGCCGCTGGCGCCTGGGGCACACTCGGCTGCCTGAGCTTTTATCCCACGAAGAATCTTGGTGGGTGCGGCGACGGTGGCATGATGACCACGCACGATGCCTCACTGGCCGAACGATTGCGATTATTCGCAGCCCACGGCATGAGTCCCCGTTATTATCATCCAGTCATCGGCATCAATAGCCGGCTCGATACGCTTCAGGCCGCGGCCCTTCTCGTCAAGCACCGGCGTCTGGCGGAGTGGACTCGACAACGACAGTCACACGCTGCTCGCTACGTCGACCTATTTGCGGCGGCGGGTTTGAAATGCGAGATTGGCTTGCCGAATTCCTTGTCGCGAAATGAACATGTTTGGAACCAATTCACCATTCGAGTGCCGAACAACCAGCGTGACTCCCTACGACATTATCTCACTAGCCGCGGCATCGGTTCCGAAATCTATTATCCTCTCCCGCTGCACCTGCAGGATTGCTTCCGGAGCCTGGGTTACCGACCGGGTTCGTTGCCCGAATCAGAACGAGCCGCGGCTGAGGTACTGAGCCTGCCGATCTTCCCAGGCTTGCGGATTGACGAGCAACAATCGGTGGTCCGAGCCATCGCGGATTTCTGCACCGCCCACCAAGCGGCTGCGGCTTGACGATCAAATCGCCAACTCACGGTGAATTGTCTCCACGAGAACGCCGAAACCTTCGGCGAGGGAGATCGTCTGACTCTGCTCCGTTTTTAGATTCTTGAGTTGGATCGTGTTTGCCGCAAACTCGCGGTCGCCGGCAATCAAAGCCAACGAGTGACCACGGCTGTCAGCATATTTCAGCTGCTGTCCCAGCTTCTTGGGATCAGGGAAGACTTCAACTCCGATTCCCACGGCACGCAGTGCGGCGGCAATGCGCAGATAATCTGCGAGCCGATTGGCATCGAAGTAGGGGATGAAAACCGGCGCCGGAGTACGCACTTTTCCAATCAGGGCGAGCTCCTCCATTGCCGCGAGCAAACGATCCAGGCCCAGCGATGCGCCCACCCCCGGCAACTCTTGTTTGGTGAACATTCCCGCCAGGTTGTCATATCGACCACCCGAGCAAATGCTGCCAATCGTGGGCAAGTCGTCGAGGAACGTTTCGAAGACGACCCCCGTGTAATAGTCGAGTCCGCGT
This sequence comes from uncultured Pirellulaceae bacterium, assembly GCA_964519825.1. Classification (GTDB taxonomy): domain Bacteria; phylum Planctomycetota; class Planctomycetia; order Pirellulales; family Pirellulaceae; genus CAZFLF01. The sequence continues at coordinate 9,140 of CAZFLF010000156.1, forward strand.
GCGATGGCGACGTCGAGCTTGATGCGGCCTTCCGGCAACCCCAGGGCTTGAATCGCGGTCAAGATCTCTGACAACCGTTGTGTGCCAGCTTCTCCAACCGGGCTGCCAGCCACCAGCGGCGCCAGCGCCGCGAGCATTTCGTCATTCGAGCCGCTCAGTTCTGCGAGCTTCAACACCTCGTTGACCTGATCCACGGTCGCCCCTGCGGTCGACATCATCTCTGTGGCGACTGTGTCGCGGCCGAACTTGGCGAGTTTGTCGAGCGCTCGCAAGATGGCGGTTGATTTCTCAGCGAGTGCCAGTTTTTCCAACAGACCGCTGAGCACCATTCGGCTATTGAGATGAATCGTAAATCGCGAAAACCCGATGGCCTGCAGCAAGTCATTGATCACCAGCGTTGTCTCGACATCCGACGCGACCGACCGCGTGCCAATGGTGTCAAAGTCACACTGCATGAATTCGCGATAGCGTCCGCGTTGCGTATTCTCGCCACGCCACACGGGAGCGATGTGGTAGCGTTTGAACGGCATGCCCAACTCGCCGAAGTGCTGGGCCACGAATCGAGCCAGTGGCACGGTCAGATCGAATCGCAATCCGACCATGCGTCCCCCATGATCCTCGAACTTGTACAACTGGCGGTCGGTTTCGTCGCTTCCTTTACCGGTCAGAATCTCCAGGTATTCCAATGCGGGCGTGTCGATCGGACTGAACC
>CAZFLF010000157.1:0-9815 GCA_964519825.1 uncultured Pirellulaceae bacterium
GAGTGACGCTAGGGTGCGCGTCTCGGAGAGACGCGACCACGGCCATTACGCTGCTGGTACCGCTGCAACCGTCTTTAGCGGGATCTTCTCGCCACCGCGAGCGATATAGAGCCGGTAGAGCTGCATACCTAAATGGGTTTGTGCGAATTGAACAAACGGTATCGTAAAGAGAACCCCAATACACAACAGCAAGATCCCGATGATTTGGGCTGCGATCGCGACGAAGATCAGAAACAGCCCGGCAAGCACGGTCTCTTTCCACATCCGACCGATAAAATCCTTGGCAAACCGAAAATCGAGCGCGGCACCGATGTCTTGCGTCAGAGCAGCGCGGAGCAGGAATGGTACGAATGCGATGTTGCACAGGACTCCGGCAATGATTCCGACCACAACAATCAACGGCACCATAATCCCCACCACGATCCCCGCGCCATCCTTACCCGCCGCACTCATTAGCAATCCCATTGTGAGCAGCGGCACGCCAATTACCAGGAACATGATTGGGATGACGACGAGTGTGCAAAGGAGAGCCACAACAAAGGGCCAGACTCCCCGTACCAGATAATCCATGATTCGATCGACTTTGAAATCGGGATACGGCTCGTGCGGACGAACCAGCAAAGCTTCCAACATTTCGCATTGGTAACCGAGAAAGACCAAGCCGGGTAGGATTGGGATGACGGTTCCGACGATGCTGCACAACGCGGCGAAGAGAACGTTCACGATCCAATTCGGGCTGTCCCAGACAAACTTCACGGACCGACCGTAATCCAGGCCTTGAGCAGCCGGCCATCCGAGCGGCGCAGCTATTTCCGAACCGGGAGAGGAGTACGGGTTGAACGGATTCTCTGCCGACATGACTGCTCCTTTGAATCCAGCTTCGTATGGGATAAGTTCGCCGTGCGGAAGGCAATCTTGTCCGGCGTCAAACTTTGACCCACGCGTGCGACTCGGCAGCGGCCAGCACCGCCATGTTGACACGCAACGTCTGTTCACCATCCGCGAGCGAACAAGGCACCGGCCCGCCGTCCAGTGCGGCGAGAAACCGTTCCGCCTGGATGACGAACAACGCGTCACGCTCAAGCGGCTCGGATGGCTCGTCGTGCCACTCGCCACCCGGATCGGTACTCCAGCGGTAGCGGTGCCGATGGTTTTCAAACCGCAGGGTTCCACGCTCGCAGACGACGGTCAGCGTGAATTCGTTGGGAGCCTGATGCTGATTCAAACTGTAACATCCCATCACTTCCGCATGCCGCGCGAGCACATGAACCGTGTCTTCCACTGAAACCCCTTCGAGCACCAGATGGGCGGCATCCGCCGTCAACTCAGTCACAGGACCAACCAGCCATTCCGCGGCATTGAGCACATGGGTCAGGGCGTCCTGAATCGCTCCACCCCCCAAAGCCCGATTCGCGTAATAGATATCGCGGTAGGCTGGACGATAAGTTGGGAAGTGTTGACCGGATGTGGACACGACCTGCACTGGTCGCCCAAATCGGTGGGTCGAGATCGCTTCGCGCATTGCGGCCAATAAGGGATGGCACCGATAAACATACGCGACGGACACGATCAACTGATTGTCGCGCGAAACCGCCGTCAGCTCATCGATCCGTTCGAGGCCGACCGCTAACGGCTTCTCGATCAGCAGGTGTAATCCGCGTCGCGCACACTGAATGGCCAGCGGCACGTGAAGGTGCGCTGGTGTGCAGAGGACCGCCGCGTCATAGTTCCCAGCCCAGGCGGCCTCCAAACCGTCGAACGCCTCGGCGATCCCATATCGCGCGGCGACTTCGGCCCGTAACACCGGGTTGGTTTCAACAATCGAAACGGACGCACAACCCGTGCGCTGAAAACAACGCACGTGGCGTTCACCGATCGAACCGACGCCGATCACCAGGATTCGCTTGCTCGCGGACATGGTCGATTCCCTGTCCGCGGTGGCATGCTGCGATCCACGCATGTCAAGCCAATCACCGCGGCGTCGCTCGGGCGACTACCGCAGCCCGGCCAACTCCTGCAGGAGATGCCAATTTTCCAACCGGTCCTCGCGACCGGTCATCAACAGCTCGGACGGATTGCCGTCTTTATCGAAATGTTTGGAAAACCGGCCTTCGCTCCGGCAAAAGTCGATGAAGTCAATCTGTTCACCTGACTTGGGATTCTTGTACCAATCGTCCTTCATCGCCGGATTGCCCTGCAGCGACAATCGCTCCTTGATGCTATTTCCCTTGCGGGGATCGTAAATCAACAGTGGGAACGCTCGGGAGTCGACTGCCAGCCGCGCTTGTTCGCCAGCCATGTTGTCCGCGACGCCGTGTTCGGGCTGGCAAGTCGTGTAGCACACCACAATTGCCGGTCCGTCGAACTCGAGGGCGCCGAGGACCGACTTGTAAAAGTGGTTGATATGGATGCAAGTCGTCTGCGCGACGAACGTGCGCGGATGCATCATCGCGATCTGCGCGATCTCTTTGCGGCGTTCCTGTTTCCCGCCGAATTTCTTGCCATGCACACTCATCTTCGTGTTCTGGCCGGTGTAGCTACTGGTGGAAGCTTGACCACCCGTATTGGAGTAGACCTGCGTGTCGAGCACAAAGAACTTAATGTTCGAACCGGAGGCCAAGGCTCGCGACAACGATTGAAATCCGATGTCGAACATGGCACCATCGCCGCCCAGACACCAGATCGGCTTTTCCTGCCAGCCCATCTGGTCCCAGCGCGACCGCACGCCCATCGCGTCGGCCGGTGCATTTTCGAATAGCGAGTTGGTCCACGGCACGAGATACGGATTGTACGGATACGTCGAAGTGTAGACCGTGTTGCAACCGGTAGCTGCCACGATGCCCCATTGGTCGCCGTACTTCGCTCCAGTCGCGGAGCACATCATGCGCAGTGCCGTTCCTTCACCGCATCCCGCACAAGACCCAGCACCGCCGACATAAATGTGCGTCTTCTCCTTGAGCATCATGTCGATCAACAGGTTGTCGTTGATATACCGATCGTCCGAGGGCCCGACCTGTTTGAAGTAGCGATGACTCTTGCGAATGTCACGCATCAATTCGTCGGTCTTCGGAATCATTTTGAGAGCATTGTCGTCGCAGACCGTCACGCACTCCGCGCAACCTTTGCACTTGCTCGGATCGATGATGATCGCGAATCGCCCGCCGTCCTGCCCCTTTTTCTTCGGGCCTTCGTAATACTTCTTCGTTCGGGACCATTGGTGAGCGAACATCTCGCGTTCACCGGCATCGGGGATCGCTTGCAGTTTCCCTTCCAGGTCCGCTTCGGCCAGCACTTTGCCGAGAATCGCCGTATCGGGACATTCGGTCACGCATTCCATGCAGCCGGTGCAGTTTTCCGGGATGAACTCGGGAATCTCCGGAGCGACATAGCTAAAGTCGCGCAAATTCGCCGTGCCGGCCGGAATGAGCGACCGGGCGACGGACAAGTCGGCGGGCAATTCCTTTTCCGCATACCCTTCCTCGTAACCGCGGATGATCCGTTCATTAAAGTCATTCACGTCCAGGATCGGCAACGGAAACTTGACCGGTTTGTAGGGGGTGTCGACCAGCGTGCCATAGCAACTGTTATTGTTCGGATCACGCTCGTGCACTTCGTTCATGGACGGTGGACGAGAACCAGGTTGGAGCTTTTCGGATGAGATCATACGGACTCTGGGTTCGGGGAGTTAATTGGTTGGTTGGATACTTTAAGCCGACGCGATTACTGCCGGCGGAATTTCCTGCATGTCGTTATAGCCGCGCTTCACGCAGTTCAAATTATCTTCCACGACCTGACGGCCGCGTTTGCCGAAATACTTTTCCAAGGCCTTCTCCACGCCAGCGTACACCTTGTCGTCGGACATGCCGCTTTCCCGGGCGTACGGCGTGAGCTTCAGAAACGCGCCGAGCAGCACGATCCCTTGCATCCGCATTTCCAGATCGGCTTCGGAAGCCAACTCGCGGGCAATCTTCACGGTGTCCGCGAAGAACATGCGAATCTTGTGATCTCGAATCGACTGTTTGTGATGAGCCGGAATCCGTTTCCAGACTTCCACGGGATCGGTGTACGGACTTTGCATGAACACGGCTCCGCCTTGGACCAATCCGACCAGCGGATTGCCGCTGAACAGTGCCGTTGTGTCGTTGAGCACCACCAGATCCACGTGCTCCAGTTCACTGTGCGTGTAGATGTGGGAGTCGGCCACGGTCAGGTAATAGGTGGTCGGCAACCCTTTCTTTTCCGAACCGTATTTCGGATATGCCTGCACGTCCTTGCCGAACACCTGCCCGCCGATCGTGGCGATCACTTTGTTCGTGGTGACCGAGCCGAAGCCGCCGACCGAATGTCCCCGCAACGAAAAGCCCCCCGTCGGCCGCAGATCTGGATCTTCTTTCGCCTCCAAAGCCAGCGGATGCTTGATGCCGACAACGAAGAAGTCCGGTCCCTGTTGGGCCATGTTGTCGAACACAGAAATGATGTCGCAGGGACGAACATCGCGACTCCCTAGCCCGGCACAACCACTGTGAACCCGCGGCATCCGATCAACCTTCTCGATTCCGTTCTGGCCGAGAAGTGCGTCACAAAAAGCCGCTTTCACTTCGCGCGTCAAGTGATTACCGGCCGTCGACAGCGGATCGTCCATCCGTTCGAGCACCGTCACCGCGCGACAGTTCTTCAAAGCGTTGACCAACTCCTGCGACGGAAACGGTCGGAAGCAGACCACGTTGACGCAACCCACTTTGACCCCGCGCTGCTCACGCAAGTAGTCGACGGTGACCTGCGCAGTCTCCAGGTAGCTCCCCATGCCGATCAGGATGTACTCCGCATCCTCGCAGCGGTACGGCATGATGAAGTCGTACTTGCGGCCGGTCTGGCGATAAAACTCATCAAAGGACTCACGTAGAGCCGGAACGCACTGTTCGTAATACCACCGCTGAGCAATCTTCCCTTTCATGTACGAATCTTGGTTCTGCACCACGCCCGACATGATCGGACTTTCCGTATCCATCAGATTGGTGAGCTTGTCTTCGGGACGACCGATGAATTCCTTCATGAACTCCAGTTCGGGCAACAGTACCGTTTCCACCGTGTGGGTCGTAAGGAACCCATCCTGGATGTTCATAAATGGCGTCTGGCAGGCTTCGGCGGCCCGGCGCGAAATCAAACACAGGTCGCCGGCTTCCTGGGCATTACGAGCAAAAAGCATCCCCCAACCGCAGTCGGCCACGGACATCACGTCGTCGTGGCCGGCATGAACGTTGAGACCTTGGCTGGTAAGTGCGCGGGATCCAATGTTGAACACGACGGGCAATCTTTTCCCGGAAATCGTGTACAACACCTCTTTCATCAAGACCAAGCCCTGACCCGAGGTGAAGTTCGTAACTCGACCACCCGCTAGGGCGAATCCTTCGCAAAATGTGGCAGCCGAGTGCTCGCTTTCCGGTTCGACAAACACCAGTTGATCGCCCCACAAATTCGGTATGCCATTCATCACCGCCGAGTTAAAGCCGCCCCCCATCGTCGTCGAACTGGTGATCGGAAACGCGCCAGAGCCTTGGCTGATCCTGGTTTCGACCCAGACCACCGCTTCGGCGCCATCACAAGTCGTCGGAATACCGGGATATTGGAACTTCGGATTCACCGGCTCCGCGAGCGGAATGTGCGAGACGGATTGAAATTGAACAGTAGCCATACGCGGAAAACCTCTCTTTCAGTGAGACGAAACTATGTGCGGTTGAATCCGAGACGGTGACTCCCCTCCAATGGGTGCAGACCACGACCGGTCAACATGGTGGCACGTCGCTCCGCGACGTGAATCACCTCGCGGAGCGAGGTGCCACACTGACGGCGGCCAAACTCCCGGGGATCACCTGTCAAGGAAAAAAGTTTTAGTTGTCGAACTTGCGGCCGAAACGTCGGCTGTTGGATAATTGAACTGCCTGGGAATAACATAGTCCGTGAGTTTGTTTCCGACGGAAACATTCTTCCCAACGGAATCCTTGTCCCCAACGGAATCATTCGCAGTGAAAACGATCGACGTGTTACTTGAAGAAACCGGTCTGACCATTGTTGAAATGGCCGATCGCACGTGCCTTGAACCCGCGCGGATCGAAGCGATTTTGTCTGGCAGATGGCTCCCCAGCCCCAACGAACGCAATCGCCTGGCGATGGTAGTCGGACTACCGGTCGATGAGATCGGCTGGGGACATTCCATGACCCCACGGAATATCCGATACCAACGGTTCGGCCTAAAGGAGAACTTTTGACCATGTCTTTCAGCATTTCGGAACTGTGCGAAAAACGACAAATGACCCTCGCTCAACTCGCAGAACGTTCTGGATTGGACGAGGGCCGAGTGTATGCGATTTACCTTGGCCGCTGGACACCAACTCCCGACGAGCGCCGCAAAATCGCGGAGGTATTCCAGTTAGCAGCCGCAGACATTATCTGGGGTCACAAGACCCCGGTCCAGCATATTTATGGGTCCGGGCCAGGATAACTTTCCCTCCGTTTTTCGTTCCGCGGGGCCGGTCGACTGCTAATTTGACGAAGGCTTCAGCGTCATTCGCTCCGTGGAGCGACGAATTACATCACACGATCCGCCGCCCAAGGATAACGTCGTCCGGCGTTTAATTCCTTGAATTCCTCGCTGACGTCGCCATGAATCGTTGCGTGATTAAATGCCGCGTTCACTGCGCGGAGCACTTGCACCACATCCGCGTCTGGATATCCGACGCCGAGGACTTCAAACCAATCGCCGTTCACATCGACCACATGGACGTGGTCACGATACACCCGCACCTTCCGCAACATCCGCAGCTCGCTTCGGGTGCGTTTCAGAAATTCAAGCGTGGCATCAATTTGACTCGACTGATGCATGTGGCAAGCGATCGCTCGACCAGAACTCATGCGAAAACTCTTACCGCTAGTCTGACAGAATTGCTAAATCCAAGAACGACATTACTTTTCGGCCTGTAACGGCGACGTCCCTTGGTACAGGACTTTGACGCGGGGTTGTCCGGGCAGTATTTCCACGCGTGCCAAGATAACTTGCCCAGCCCGACCGTCGTCCAACTCGAGTCGATAGGGCCGCGAAGTTTCCAGCAGATTGCCTTGTTCCACGTCCAGCAAGAGTTGGCCGGACCAGCGCGGTCGCGAGTTCGAATCCGGTTCCTGTTCTAAGGTGCCTTGAATGTCCTTCAATCGCAAACCGCCGATCAACAATTGTCCATGAATTTCCGCCATTGTGGTTCCTTTCGCTCGCGTCAGGCCGCAACACTTCGCCGAAGCGTCTACGAATTGCCGACGAGATGATACAGCCTAGCGAGGCTGCAGGAAACAACAAACACTCGCTCCGCCGGACGATTACTTGCCCGACCACTGAGTGTAGTTTCGGTAATAACCGAAATGGCGCGACCAATGCTGTCGCGGTTGAGCGCCGAACCAACCGTAAGAATACGACTGCGTCGCAACACCATATCCCACGCCAGGGTATTGGTCATACGTTGGCTGGTGGGGAACCGGCGCGGAAGGAGTGCGGAGCACCAAATACGGTGGCGGTCCGGCCTGGATCGTCCCGACGAGAACTCCCAAAAACAATCCGGTGCAGATCGTCAAAACCGCGTGGCGTCTCACAGTGCTAGCTCCCGACAAAAAGAGATGAACTCCGGCTCCTGATTCAAATACCTATCGTCCCGCCCAGTTTCCGGCTGTGGTGGCAGCCTTCAGAGAGGTCCAGCCTGTCGCCGTCGTGGATGGATCGTGCCGGTTGTACTGGCTGTTGCATTACGCAAATGCAATCAGTTACCGAAGCCGGCCGATCGTCCCATGAGTTTCGCACGGGTCGCCCAGAGTCCGGCCGAAGGAGTCGGAATGAAGAAGATCCGCTCGCCGTTCACGTCGTTGAACCCTTCCCGCAGTCGGTCGATCGGATTGCGGGCCATCGTCTCATTAAGATCGGCGTACTGGAAATTGACCTGTTCAATATCGTCGCGAGTGAGGTGGCCGGGTGCATACGTGATTCGGAAACGTCCCTCCGATGAACCGTGAATCAGATGCGCGGTTGCGTGGGCCAGATCCTGCATGTCGGGATTTCTCCGATACAAATCCATCACGCGCGGCGTGCCGCAGTAGCCGTATTTGCGGATCAGTGCATCAACGTCCGGCTGTTCGCCAAAGCGTTTAAGCCCCGGCGCAATGATGATCAGCTCGCCATCGTCGGCAATTGCCATTCGCGTCCGGTAGACCGCTTTGTTCGCGACCCACGTGCTGAAGAACTCGTCCCCTTGCATCACACACACCACCTTCGGCAGTGGTTCCTCGAGCACCGCGATATTCTGTTCGCGCGATTGTTTCGCGGCCGAAAGATAGGTTTCGAGATCGTCACCGGCGTAGAAGCCGGTATGAACGAGCTTCCCTTCGGGGCTGCGTGCGAGCACCACTTGAACATACAAGTCGGGCAATCGTCCGAGCAGGTCGTCCTCCGCCTTGTTGAAACACTGGCGCACCGGCGTCAGCAGATTACCGAGGTTGTTCTCGATCCCGCAGCAAGCCGCCATCATGTGCGCCGCACAGATCGAATCCTTGCCGCCGAGACCAATGAAATAGTTCTTGTTGTGATTGGCGAAGCCGAGCACTTCGTGCGGCACCACATGCCCGACATTGATAATCAAATCCCACGGTTCCTCGATCAACATCCGATTGAGCCAGATTGGGATCGGCCAATCCGCAACACCGCTGGAAACTTGCCGCACGAAGTCCGCCGAAATCTCGCCGATGCGCACGACGCCGCCGCGCCAATCGTGGGCATGAATGCGTTCGTTTGGAATCGAACCAAACATCGCGCGATTCTGTTCGGGGGTATGCGGTTCGTGTTGTCCCAGCGTCGGAATCACGTGCACGTCAGCTTCGTCGCAGAACAACTGGTACAGGTATTCCGTGATCCAGCCACTGCCCGAGTGCATGCGCGTAATGTCGGGTGGCAACAACAGCACGCGATGCAGCGATTGGCCGAACCGCTGCCGAGCTTTCGTCACCGTCTCGCGCAGCAACTGCTGAACGCGATCTCGATCCAACGCGGGACTCGTCTCAGAAATCCAAACCATGATGAAATCCTAAGAAGGGCAACGGACTTGTCAATTTGAGTAATGCTGGCAGGCAACTTGCGGGGCAACGGAGGTCAGCATTCCTGGCGATCGGACTGTTATGTTGAGTCGAGTATTCCACATGATCGACGCTGCGGACGGCACTTCACTGTAGTTGTCATAGATCCAAAGACAGCCACCCATCCGGAATACTTGCATTGCGAGTCACCTACATTATCGTGATGACCTGGACTCATCCCCAGCAGCTCATTACTCTGTGACCTAAAATGGATTTGTCTTGAAAATGGAACGAGAGTACCACGTTTCTATCACCACCGATAAGAAGACCGGTGACCTGCTGGCTATCTATTTTCAAGTCTGCCGCGGAAAGGCGTCGCGTGTTCGAGAATTCGACGACGGCAACGCTCTGGCAAACTATAACGAGCAGGGAGAATTGTTGGGCATTGAATTACTTGGCCCCTGCAGCGTTCGGATTGTTGATCGTATTGCCAAGAAAGACAACGACGTCAAACGCTTCATCCGTCGCACGGCTCCCAGACGAATGCTCGTAGCGAGCTGACAGTCGGTCGCCTTGTCCAAGAAACAGAAGCCCGTTCCGTGACCTTCCGTCGGTTCGTGTTGGTTGCTTCCGACTTCCCGGTTGGTATCGTGGTCCGCATGACAGCTGTCACGTGCCATATACTATGGAGCAACGGGGGTAGAACCGATGTC
>CAZFLF010000158.1:0-9757 GCA_964519825.1 uncultured Pirellulaceae bacterium
CGAGCTGGCGCGGCAAGAAACGATTTATTTCCAAGTCAATTGCTACGGCATCAGCGCGGCGGTGATCTCCGCAGCTTATTCGTGCTTCTACACGGGACGGGGGCAAACCGCGACGGTCATGTGGATCGATGTGGCGGCGTCGCTGTTAGACGCTGGGTTTAATTGGCTACTAATCTTCGGGAAAGCTGGCTTTCCCGAGATGGGAATTGCTGGAGCGGCTGCAGCTACCGTCATTGCGCAATGGTTCAAAGTTGTTGTGTACTGGTGGCTGCTTCGCCGGCGATCCGTTCGCACCGAGTATGGCTTAGATGGGAAGTCGCGGTTCGATTTTGATTTGACGCGACGGCTGTTGCGATTCGGGACGTCCAGCGGCTTTCAAATGCAACTCGAAGGGCTGGCATTCACGGTCTTTGTAATCGGGATTGGAAGATTCGGGACGGTGGCGACCGCCGCGACAACTTTAGCGATCAGTATCAACATCGTGGCGTTTGTGCCGATGGTCGGCCTCGGAATCGCCGTCAGTACCTTGGTCGGCAATTATCTGGGAGCTAACCGACCGCAGCTTGCGGCACGAGCCACGTGGTCCGGATTATGGTTGGCACTGGCGTACAACGCCGTTTTCGCGGTGCTGTATGCCGGCGTTCCGGAGTGGTTCCTGCTGGCGCATCAAATGGGTGCGAGGGACGGGAACTTTGAGCAGATTCGAGACTTGGCGATCGTGCTACTCCGGTTCGTCGCTGCCTACTGCCTGTTTGACGCCATGCAACTGACATTCTGCAACGCCATCAAAGGGGCCGGTGACACTCGGTTTGTATTGCTCACCACCGTTGTGACCTCGGGGGGCGCGGTTGCGTTGGGCCAATTCGGCGTCTGGTGGCAGGGTTGGGGGACGCTGTGGTGGTGGACGGTCTTAATGTTGTGGATCATGGCACTGGCGGGCACCTATGCCGTTCGCTTTTGGCAAGGACGATGGCAGAAGATGCGCGTGATTGAAACTGCGGATTACGATACTAGCGATCATCGATCCCAGCCAAACGCAGTTAACTTGCGCCCACCAATAGCTGGTGACGGCCTCTCGGATTCCACTACCGCGGCGGTTCCAGCAGTTGATCCAATTCCGCCAGGGTATCGCTGATCGAGGCATGGATCACCGCGTCGGCGAATCGGTCCAATGGCGTCGGATCACGATTAATTTCGTCGAAATAGACCGGCTGCGAAGTGGCCCAGACACCGCCGGGTGACCGAAAGTCAGGGATTCCGCTGTCCGTACTGATTCCGGCCCCGGTAAAACCGACGGCAGCAGCCGATGTTCTCAGCCAATCGGCAATCTGTTTGTAATGGGTCGTCATGGGGGGTGTACGTTGCTGCGCGGCAACATTGTTGCCAGAAAACAACCGTTTTACGTCAAATCGGGTCTTGCCAAATCCTTGCGCCACCTAAACATGGTAAATGGGTGACCGCGATTCAGTTCCGCTGGAACCAAATAGATTGGTTGTAGCGTCTAACACGCACGTGGAAGCCTGGCTTTTATGTTGGCGCGGCCGTCCGTGATCGAATTGGCCGAGGGTTTGCGAGTACGGAGATTCGCGGTCGCCTCAGAACCGACGATAGCAGATTTGACGGAAAAATCGTGACAACTTGAGCGGCATTCGTCCGGATAATAGTAGATGCTCCGCTCAGGATGAGAGTCGCTGTCGCAACGACAAACACGATCCAGCGGGGGATGCGGATCGTGTCGGTGGGCGAAACAAGGATTAGCGAGTGCAACTATGACTAATTACTGAAAGTTTTCGCCTACGGGCTTATTCTGAAAACTGGCTATTTCCAGATCACTTCGTACGGAACAGAGAACCGGCATGAAAAGTGGCAAGCGATCGACTCGTCAAAAACTCCTCGAAAAGCTCTTTGGTCACCGCCGCGACCGGCGTGATCGTTCACCAACATCGCAACGTTTCCGGCGGTTTGAGTCGCTGGAAAACCGTTGGATGTTGCACGGCGACGAATTGCACGGCGGAGAGGGTGAAGGTGTCAACGGCCCCCATGACGCCAATCCCACATACGACCTAGCCAGTTTTCACATTCACACGTCGTTGTCGCTGTACGTCAACGGGCAGAAGATCGCAATTCCGACATTCGGTGGCGTATCGGGTGGCGATGAGATTCACACTCACGACACCACCGGCTTGATCCATATTCACCCGCAAACCGCGCGGACCAGTTTTGTGAAGCTTGGTGAGGTCTTCGACAAATGGAAGATCGCGCCGCAGAACGGGAATCCCAATGCGGTCTTCACTGACAGCAATCTTCTAAACAATGTCGAGGACGCCACGCACAGGGTCCAAATGTTTGTGAACGGTGTCCATACGGACGCCTTCCAGAATTATCAAGTTCACGACGGTGATGACATCATCCTGGCGTACAGCGCGAATCCGATTCTGACTGTTAACACGAATTTGGGCCGAGTCCCGGTCGAGTTGTTCGCCGACAAGACGCCGATCACGGTGAATAACTTCCTGAACTACGTGAACGATGGTGATTACACCAACTCGTTCTTTCATCGGTTCGTGCCGAACTTCGTGCTGCAGGGGGGTGGGTTCAAGACAAATACTGCATCGTTCGCCGATCCCTCGGTCGCCAGCACCTTCACCTCAGTCGCCACGGATGCGCAGATCCAAAACGAGTTTGACAATTATGCGAAGGTGACGGGAACGGGTGCATCGGTCACAACAGGCAACGCCGTCGTCAATCTTGGTTCCAACGTGGATCTCAGCGGCGTTGTAGCCGGCGATCGCATTCGGTTGAACGGCCGTACGGACGGAATCGGCAGCACTAACGGGACCGACGGCTCGAACATGTTTAACATTACGGCCGTCAATGACGCGGCGAACACTGTGACGGTCCAGACCGCTCCGACCGGTGCTGGGGCGACGAATGTAGTCTGGGCAGTGTTTCCGAAAGTCAACGTCACGGGCACACTGGCGATGGCAAAACTGGGCACAAGTGCGAATAGTGCTACCAGCCAATTCTTCATTAACCTGGTCAACAACGATGCGAACCTTGATGTCCAGAACGGTGGGTTCACCGTCTTCGGTCAGATTCTGGATCAGTCGATTCTGGCGGACATTGCGGGATTGAACGACCTGAGTCTGTTCAGCGCGAGTTTGACCGGCGCTCAGGAGGCGCCTCCAGTCACGTCCAGTGCCACAGGTTCGGCGACTCTGGCGTTGAATAACAACAACAATCAGTTCGATTTGACATTAAATGTGCAAGGTTTGACCGCCGCCAGCATTACCTCGTCTCATATCCACACGGGGGCAGTGGGCGTCGATGGGCCGGTCATTTTTGATCTCGGCACCGGCTCCCAATACACGGCGAATGGGACTCAGCTGCAACGCAAGATCGACAACGCGGCATTTCCACCGACGAGTCTGAGTTCGCTGTTCAGCACGCAGCCGCAGACCTACGTCAACGTTCACACAGCCGCCAATCCCGACGGTGAAATCCGCGGTCAATTGATCCCGTTCCAAGGAACCCTGTACACCGATCTGCCGACGACCAGCACCGATCAGTTGCTTGTGATTCAGTCGATTACCGGCGAAGGGACTGTCAAGGGTACAGTTTTTGGCGATGCCGATAATGATGCCGTCCGCGACCCAACTGAGACTGGCCGGCAAGGCTTCACGGTTTTTGACGACACAAACAACAACGGCACGTTTGATTCCGGCGAGTCCTCCGCGACGACTAACACAAGTGGCGAATATGCATTGCGGTTGTTCTCCGGTGCGCACAAGATCCGTCTCGTGCCGACCAATGGCTTCGCGAGAACGCTGCCGGCGGATGCTTACGACGTTACGGTCCAGATCGGTCGAGAGGTACTTGCCCGTGATTTTGGCGTAGTACAAGTTCCGATCCTGTCCGGATTGGACCTGCTTGTCGCCACGGACAGCGGTGCGAGCAGTACCGACAATATCACGAACTTCAACAATAGCACCGCCTCCCGCGCACTGCAGTTCTCCGTCGCCGGGGCTGTTGATGGAGCATTAGTGAGGATTCTCGCCGATGGGGTCGTGATCGGTCAGTTGACCGTTGCGGCGGGCAGTAGTGGCAACGTGACGATCACCACCAACGGAACCACGTCTCTGACCGATGGGATTCGAAACTTCACCGCGACGCAGGAACTGCGGGGTGTACAGAGCACTCCGACAGCGAATCTGGGAGTGACCATCGATTCGCTGGTGCCGCAGTTTACGTCCACTCCACCGACCACCGCGAACGTGAATGTGGCCTTGAGCTACAACGTTGAGAATCCGGAAGAGGGACAAGCCGGTTTTGTTTACGCTCTGCTCACTCCTCCGACCGGAGCCGTCATCAATGCTACGTCTGGCACGGTCGCTTGGACGCCGACTGCCGCACAGACTGGCACTCAGCAGTTCCAAGTTTCGGCTACCGATGTCGCAGGCAACGTCAGAACTCAGTCGTTGTCGTTGGCGGTCACCAAAACCTCGCAGGCGCAATTCAACTACCAAATAACTGACGTCAACGGTAATGCCATCTCCAGCGTTAACTTGGGTAGCACGTTTCAATTGCGGGCGTTCGTGCAAGATAATCGCACGATCGACGAGCGAACGGGTGTGTTCTCGGCCTATCAAGACGTGGTCTTTGACGGCAATCTCGCCACGGCCACGGCGATCGCACACAGCGCGACATATGGTCAGGGGCCTTTCGGCACGATCAGCACTGGCCTGATCGATGAAGTCGGTTCGTTTGCCCCGACGATTACGCCCGTCGGGCCGAACCCGCAGCTCTTGTACACGATCACCTTGACGGCTAACCGCTCCGGTACGGTGACCTTTACCGGAAACCAACCCGACATCTCGCCGCAACACGATATCGGGCTGTACGGCCGCAACACCCCGGTCCCTCCAGATGAAGTTAGCTATGGATTAGCCAGCCTTGTCATCGTGAATCCTGATTTTCACCCCAACGACGACATATTCAATTTCGACGAAGACACCACGAACAACCCCTTGAACGTCTTGACCAATGATCAAGGCCGACCTGGGTCAACACTGACGATTCTCAGCACCGGGACAACGAGCAAAGGGGGTACGGTAACGATCGCCGGAGATAGCAAGAGCCTGATCTACACGCCGGCGGCAAACTTCTTTGGCGAGGACAAATTCACCTACACCGTATCAGATGGTTCGGACCAAGCGGTTGCCTCCGTCACGGTCCAAGTGGTTGACGTCAACGATCCCCCGCCCGCACTCGGTGAGACATTGAGCGGCACGGATGCGGTGCTGGAAGACAGCTCGGGCAATACGCTCGATCTTCTGAAGAACGAACTAGCGGCAACGAACGTGGATCAAGGCGCTCCGAATGAAATCCTGCGGATTAGTTCCGTGGGTCAAACGAGCAACGGTGGGACGGTCATCATCGGCTCGCAAGGGGGGTTCGTCACCTACACGCCGGCGCTGAACTTTTCAGGAACCGAAACGTTTACCTATACAGTGACCGACCGCAGCGGCACCAATGGAATAACGGGTCAAGCCACCGCGACGGTGACAGTGACCGGCCAGAACGATAATCCCATCGCCGTTTCAGACACGGTAAGTGCAAACGAAGACAGCCAAATCAATGTCTTCAGTGTTCTAACGAACGATTCCTCCGGGCCGGAAACGGGCGAAACGTTGACCATCACATCGGTCGGCGCCGGGAACCGCGGTGGCGTGGTGACAATCGTCGAAAACGGCACCAAAGTGAACTACACGCCAGCGGCCAACGTCTTCGGCGAAGAAACTTTCACGTACACGATCAGCGACGGCAACGGCGGGTCCGCGACAGGAACGGTCATCGTCACTCTCGCGCCGGTCAACGATGCCCCCGATGCCAAAGACGATACGTTCAACGTCGCCAAGAATTCGGTAAACAACAGCTTGAACGTCCTGCTGAACGACCTCAGTGCTCCCGACGGTGCCGAAACATTCGTGATTACCGCGATCACTCAGGGCAACCATGGAGGGACCGTGGAAATCATCGATAGCGGTGCGAGAATACGCTATCGCCCTGACACAAGCTATCTCGGCCCAGAGACCTTTACCTACACGATGCGTGACCCTGGCGGTTTGACCGATACCGCGACGGTTAACGTGACGGTCCGCGACTTCATACCTAGTAGC
Organism: uncultured Pirellulaceae bacterium; assembly: GCA_964519825.1. GTDB lineage: Bacteria > Planctomycetota > Planctomycetia > Pirellulales > Pirellulaceae > CAZFLF01. The sequence continues at coordinate 6,180 of CAZFLF010000158.1, forward strand.
CTGGCCGGCTTCGTCTTCATCGATGCCAACAACGACGGTCTGAAGGATGCTGGTGAACAACCAGTAGCCAATACCAAAATCTCCTTGACGGGTACAGACACCTTTGGTGGTCCAGTCACTTTAGAACTCAACACCGACGCGACCGGTGCCTATATGTTCGAGAACCTGGCGCCGGGCACTTACAAACTCCAGGAAACGCAACCGACGGGGCAAATTGGCAACCTGCCCATTGTGGACGGCAAGGATATCATTGGCTCGCAAGGAGGCACCGTTTCTGCCAACGACGAATTCACGATCACACTCGTCGAAAACATCACCGGTACCGGAAACAACTTTGCCGAAATCACCGGTTTCAAGGTCAGTGGTCGAGTATCAACAGGAAACTCGGCAACCACCGGAGCTTTGGCCTTCAACGGGGTCGACCTGTCGCTCTTTAATGCCAACGCCCAGAATCAGGCCGTCGGCACTGCCATCAAGACGGCCACGCTCCGCGCCGATGGCACATTCGCCTTCGACGGGATCGCGGCCGGAACTTACATCCTGCAGAATGAAACGCTGACCTTCCTGAATTCCGGCGCTTCACAGCAAGTTATCAACGTCACGGATGCGGACATCGTTAACAACCTGGTTGTTCTCGGGAGTCGCCAAGCTAAGTACATCTCTTACCGCGACTTCATGAACAGCACGCCGCGCACAGGGATCTTTGCCGCCGTTACACCCGGTCCGAATGGTCATCAATGGTCCGCGCTCGACGGCAACTGGACTGGCTTCAGCGAAGCCAAAGTCGAGTTGAGTGCCGACGGCAGCACCGTGCGGATCGACGTGACACGCACCACGGGTGAAAAATTGTTTGACGAGATTCCTGCGACGGATCGCCGAGTGATCATCCTCGCCCAGGAAGGCACAACAAAGCTCATACGACTGGTCGGCGCAAGCACTGACTTTAATCTGCGGCCTGTGACGACCACGACGGCCAGTGCCGAAGGAGAAGCGGTGGGAGACTCCCAAATCGCTCAAGCGATCGATGCGATCATGTCCGAGGAGGATGGCGACTCACTGGCCAACGACGCACTCCTGGATGATATGGCGGATCATCAGCAGCATGAACATGAGGAGACATCGTTGCTCGACGCCGTCGATGCCGTGCTCGAAGACGACTCCCTCATGCCGAGTTACTAAGGAACGGGCACAAACGGAATGGATACCGTTTCTGTATCAGTCTGGGTGGTTGCGGGGCGGAAGACGTCGACCTCAAACGGTCGGCGCAAGCTGTTGCCAGCCAGGTCTTCCAGGGCCGTGGCCGCGACGAGAGTATATTCGCTGGGCAACCAATCGGTCGCGGGGCGGAAGGACCAGTGGGTCTCTCCTTTCCCAATCTCAACGTCCCCCACCACGGGCTTGCCGCTTTGGTCCCGGACGGTAAGGACCCGCGCTAACATCGCCGAATCGAGCGGCTCATCGAAGACGACGGTGAGCGGTCCGCGGGCACTAGCCGGAGGCCCGACTAATTTCCAGCGTTTGACATCGGGTTGTTGATCGTCGGGAGCCGTAACGCGGAATGATTTCGTAATCGTCCTTTTTCCCGACAGCGGGCGGCCACTGGCATCAGGCCAGTTCGCATCAACTTCCAATCTGTACGATCCGCCTTCGAGCAGCGCCGGACCAAATAGCTCGCGCGGCTTGAGACCTCGCTTGATGCGACCGGGATCGAAGTACAGCGTGAGCCGCATTCCATCCGGCGACCACAGTTCTTCCGCGAGTTCCAAGAACGGAGATTCAACCTGACGTCCCTGTTGATCGAGCAACTTCACCCGCTGGTAGACTTCGCCGCGACTCATCGGAGCCGAAAAGTGCAGATAGAACTTCAACAAGTTCTCCGGAACGAGGTCGCGAGTCGGGTAGATCGCCGTCAAGCTTGTTGCCGGGCCGTTCTGTTCCGCCAACGTGAACTCGCGAGAGAGTTGCGTTCCATTCGTTGATTCGTCTGGCAATCGCAGAATCGCACGGTACGTCACACCGCGCCGTATTGGATAGCGTGGCGTGAAGGTCAGTTTTCCGTTCGCAAAGGAGTACTCACCAAGTATTGCCGTTGGAGCCAGCCGATCATTCACCACTGTGTAAACGGCAAACAACCTCTGCCATTGCTCATCGTTCCATCGAGCTGATTTCTGAATGATCGATTCTGGCATGTCGCTGACAACAAACTTTGAATCGACTTCACTAGTTCCAGGCTCAATCCGGATGACGGGGTCGGCGCCCAGTGTAATCGTGGTGCTCAGGAGTATGGCAAAAGCCACGAGTTTTGCTGCCTGAAAGGCGCTAGTGCCACGCAGCAAAGTACCTATCTGATACACACCAAAACTCCTTGTTCGTTTCATAACCGTTCTCCAAAGGTGCTCACGCAAAGTCGCGAAGACGCAAAGAAAAGGACCGCAGAAGAATGCTTCCTTAGTGACTTTGCGCGAGATCTCTTAGTTCGCGTTTCGCCCTTTTGGAGTGCTGAGACTTGTCACAGCTTTAGGATTTTCTATTTATCTGTGAGAGTTCTACAACCGGATGGTATGCGAAAACTCAATCCGTATGCTGTGCAAGGTGTAACTTCAAAGGAAAAATCCCAAAGCGGTGATGAATCACCGCACTCCAAAACTCGAACTTAGAGGAGCCGCCCGTATCGATTACGTCACGCGATCAGCTCTTTGATGGGCTGCATGGCTGGATCGGCAATCGGTAAGTCACGCCCGTCGATACTGAAATGACCAGCCGAGTCGACGCCAACCGCCTGCAAGTACGTGTGAAATAAGTGCCCGGCATCGACTTCGCGATCGGTAACCGCCGTCCCCTTCTCGTTGGTTTTACCAATTACCGCCCCACGTTGCACCTTAGCGCCTCCCAGACACACGGACCAGGCGGTGCCCCAGTGATCGCGGCCATAATACTGGTTGATGTTGGGAGTCCGACCAAATTCTGAAAGGACGACGATTAGCGTGCTGTCGAGCATTCCGCGAGCGGCGATGTCCGCCACTAGAGTCGCGAACGGCTTGTCGAATTCGCCCAGCTGCTCGATGTGGAAATTGAAGTTCTCGTTGTGCGTGTCATAGTTCGAGTGCGTCACCTGAACAAAGGTGATTCCTTTTTCGAGCAACCGTCGAGCCAGCAGGCAATGACGTCCGAAATCGTGCGTGCCGTAGCGGTCTTGATCCTGCTGCGATTCTTTAGTCACGTCGAAGATTTCTCGCTGCTTCATTAATTCCTGAGCCTGTTCAAAGCTGGATGTGTACGCGTCGGTCATCGCCGTCCGGCGGCGGAGTGCGAAGAAATCGTTCGCCGTGCGGCGGAACGTATTTCGCTGTTGGTCGGAGGCTTCGCTAATTGAATCGGGCCGAACGGTATGCTGCGGCGGTTTCCCGTTGCCCAATACGATGCTCGCATACTTGGGTCCCAAGTAGGCCGCATCGTTGCTGCGTCCGCCGCCGCCGCCGGGAGAAATCTGAATGTGCCCGGGCAGTGCGCCATTTTCCGGTGCGAGAGCCTTGGCCGCCACCGCACCCAAGCGCGGGTAATCGGCGGCCGGAGTCTCG
>CAZFLF010000159.1:0-9662 GCA_964519825.1 uncultured Pirellulaceae bacterium
CGAGCGGAAACTGTTGGCCAACCAGTCGAGCAACTCCGGGTGCGACGGGGTTTCACCTTGTTTGCCAAAATTATCGACGGTCGGCACGAGTCCGCGTCCAAAGATTCGCTCCCAAATACGGTTGACAGCGACTCGCGGCGGCAAGGGATTCTCGTCGGCGATCAGCCATTGTGCCAAATCGAGACGGTCAGGTTTGGTGGCTCGGGGTTTTACCGGGGGCAGGAGTCCCGGCGTCAAAGGTTCGACGGGGTCTCCCGGATTGAGGAAGTCTCCCCGAACGTGAATGTTCGTGCCGCGCGGTTCGGTACGTTGAGATACGGTTTGAGCCTTGGTCTCGGGCGGCTTCGGAGCTTTTTTGGCATGGTCCTCCGCTGCCTTATTGAGACGCAACCATTCTGCATCGACTGTCCGGAAGTAATCGGTAACGAGCTTGGCTTGTTCGGCCGATCGCTTTGCTGGTTCGATCGCAATTGCGGCGGCGACCTCGGCGGGCCAACCTTCCAAAGTAACCGGCGCAGGTGAGTCGGTAACCGACAAGCGAAAATGACCTAGATTGTGGGGTTGGTTGTTCTGGCCGTACTTCTGGTCGAGCGTAATCCTGAGCTTCATCCCATCGCTGACCGGAGCCGGCTGCTCGAATTCAAACACCGCGACGTGCCGTTGGCCAAATTGGGGAGCGACAGCCCAGAAATCGCCATCGTTACCGTTAATCGCCAATGACACATCGCATTTCTGCTGAGAGAAATCCGCCTGAGGCTTGTGGAGCTGGAGTTTCACCGGCGATCCGTCCCCTGCCGGTACGGCTTCGACCGTGAACGTCGTCACGACGAAGTTGCCGTTATCAGCTCGTCCGGGTCCCTTCTTAACAAGACTGTCGTCGGGCAAAACTTCCAACCGAATCGCGCGGATTGATTTCACCGGGGCCGGCGCTTCCACCACGTACACATCCGAGTCCTTGTTCTCTCCCTTGGCGAGCAATGACAGATCCTTCTGCTGCTCCAGCTGGGCGCCGTGTTTGGAAGTGGCGGATGACGGAGCCAGTGACGTCCAGACTAAGCCCGTTGTGGCGGCTGTCGGCTCCCATTTTGACTGCGCGGTCGGCAGTTTGTCGGTTTCGTATTGCCGGAGGGCCGACACAAACGGCGCGTGCTGCAGATCAAAGTCCGCCTTGGCAATCTCGTACCGCTGACGTTCGATGGGAAGCGGTGCGTCGATGTCGGTCTCTTCGAGGTTGTTGAAAAATGCGTAGAGCTGGTAGTACTCACGTTGCGTGAATGGATCGTACTTATGCGAATGGCATTGAGCGCACCCGACAGTCAGGCCCAGCCAGGCAGTCCCGAATGTGTTGGTCCGATCAACCGTTTTCTTTACGCGATCTTCTTCTTGGTCCGCGCCCCCTTCGGTGTTGTGCAACGTGTTGCGATGAAAGCCGCTGGCGACACGTTGTTCCAGCGTTGCGTTCGGGAGCAAATCACCGGCGAGTTGCTGGATGGTGAATTGATCGTAGGGCAGATCGGCATTGACGGCTTCGAGCACCCATTGTCGATATCGCCACGCGAATGGCCGCGGCCGATCTTTTTCATAACCGTCGCTGTCCGCATATCGCGCCAGGTCGAGCCAATGCCGTCCCCAGCGTTCTCCGAAATGAGGCGACGCCAAGAGTCGATCGACCAATCGTTCATAGGCACCGGGTGCTTCGTCCGCGAGGTACTCGGTGGTCTCTTCCGGAGTCGGAGGCAAACCGATCAGATCGAAATACAACCGTCGTAGGAGCGTGATGCGGTTCGCCGGCGGAGAAGGCGCAATCTTCTCTTGTTCCAGCCGAGCGAGGATGAACGGATCGATCGCGGTCAGCACCCACGACGCGTCCCGGACAGTCGGCGGGGCCGGGGAACGGACTGGTTTTAAAGCCCACAGATCGGCCGGCGTGACCGAGCCGAGAGCGTTTTCCGGCCAGCTCGCCCCCTGGTCGATCCAAGCGCGCAAAATGCCGATCTGGTGCGCGGTCAGCGGAGTGCCTTCACCCTCGGGCGGCATCGTTCCCGTGTCCTTGTCGAGCCCCGCCACCAGCTGAATCAACCGGCTGTCCGCACTCTTTCCCGGATCGATTACCTTGCCGCTGTCTCCCCCTTCAAAGGCTCGGCGTCGATCGTCGAGCCGTAATCCCCCCTCCTGCTTCTCTGGCCCGTGGCACGAGTAGCAAGTCTTCTGAAGGATCGGTTGAACATCTGTAACGAATTCGATCTTTGCCGTCGCAGGCTCCGAGAGCTTCGTAGCATCAATCGGCTCGTCTGCCTCGACCGGGGCGAGCGTGCTGATGAACAGCAGGGCGCTGCCGAGGCAAACGGGAATCCGACTTGCACAACGACGCATTTCGGAAGCTCCAGGAAGGAGGGGCAAAACGGTGGGAGAACCAATGGGCAGGCAGGCAGCAGTTCCATTAAACCAGTTGCCGGAGAGCGGGTCAAATTCGTCGTGGCCGCGTCTCGCCGAGACGCGCGGCCCTAATACAACGGCGCGGCTAAGTGCGCGGGTTCGCGTCTCGGAGAGACGCGACCACGGAACTTATCGCTTTCCCCAATGCTTGTCGGCGAAGTCGAGATACGCCGTCCAATCAAACTCGGTGACATCGTGCTTCCCGGCACGGATGTGGTAGCCAATCGTGTGCATGATGGGCTGGTCAATGGGAGGCATTTCCGAGGAGTCGCCGATGCCATCTGTACCGACGAGCCGATAAACCGGATCGGCATGCTTGGCCGACAGGTATTCACCGCGCGGGTCCGCCCACGTGTCTTCCTGAGCACTTGCCACATAAACGGGTCGCGGAGCGATGAGCGCGATCAGTTCATGTTGATCCACCGGCAGGGCTGCTTCGTTGTCGTTGTACTTGGTGTGATTGTCGCAGAACCAATGCGGAAAGGCTGTGTTGATCCGCTTCACCGTTTCTCCGAAGTCTCGTCGGCTGAGCGCCGCGCCGCCACAACCGGAATTATTGGAGATCACAATTCCGAATCGCTTGTCCTGTGCGCCGGCCCACAGTGAAGTTTTGCCCAGCCGCGAATGCCCGATGACTGCCACATGTTTGGCATCAACGGCGGGATCGGTTTCGAGGTAATCGACCGCACGGCTCAAGCCCCACGCCCACGCCCCAATCGAGCCCCATTCGTCGGCCGCGGGTTTGGTTTGACCCGGTTTGTAAAACAGCGGATGCACGCCGTTCTGAAAACCATCGTCGAAATCGGGGTCGATGTCACCGTAGTAAATCGTCGCCAGCCCGTAGCCGCGAGACAAAATCAGTTCCACCTGCCACTGACTCGCATCGGAACCGCGTGTCTTCTCGGTCGCAAGATTGTTGGTGATCCCTTTCCCTGGATTATTACGCATCCATTGCGTCGAGAGCTTGATGTTGGGATCGGAATGGACCGCGTGGTTGCCGCTGAAGTTGAGCCCGAGGAACATCCGTACGGGGCGTGGTGATTGCTTCGGCAGGTAGATCAGGATGTCCATCCGTGGTCCGTCCGGCTGGCCTGTGAATAAGGCGGCGACTTCTTTGCGCACCGCCTTGCCATCCAATGCATTCTCATCCGTCGACGTGACCACAAACTTGGTTGCCAGGACGCGATCGGGGGTTCTTCCATAAACATGTTCTTCGAACAAATGTAATAACTCTGGCCGGCGTTTCTCGAACCACGTCTTCGCATCCGTCACGCGCATTCCGTTAGCCAAAAGAAGTGGATCAGGCAGCGTGTAGGCTGGGACCTTGGATTCGTCGTAATTGGCATCTGGCCGCTGAGCGAGCGACACGGCCGAAACGCCTAGCATTCCCAAACAGCACAAGATCCAGATGACACGATTCATGGAGACACCTCATGTTTCACGGGTTGTAAGAACAGCAGCTGCCGTTCGACATATTTCGCGAGCAAGTCTGTTTCCAGGTTGACCGGGTCTCCGGGACGCAATCGACCGAGCGTGGTCATTTGCAGCGTGTGCGGAATCAATGCGACGCTGAATCGCTCGTCTTCGACTTGCACCAAGGTCAGGCTCACGCCGTCGACCGCAATCGAGCCTTTGCTCGCCATTTGGCGAGTCAGGTGGCGCGGGCAGCGGAACCATACGAACGACCAATCGGCATCGTCTCGCCGATCATCCAGTTGTCCCACCGAATCGATATGCCCTGTCACAAAATGCCCGCCGAGCTGGTCGTTGGCTCGCAATGAGCGTTCCAGATTGACCGGAGAGCCAGGACGCAATTGTCCGAGATTAGTACGGCTGAGCGTTTCTTCCCCGGCGTCGAAACCAAGACCGGCGTCGAGGGAAATGACGGTCAGGCAGCAGCCATTGATCGCGATGCTGTCGCCGATCGCGACACCTCGAGCCAGTTCGCCGGCCCGAATGATCAGACGCTTTCCCGGCGGCCGGTCGACGACTTCGGTGACTTCCCCGATATGCTCGACGAGTCCGGTAAACATGTGGAATTCGTACCCGGCAGGTTGTACGGGCAATGCAGGCGACGCGGTTCGAGTGAATACGGCTGGACAGTCTAGACCGCGATCGCGCTTTGCAAAAGTCGCACGGGTAGGCAATCTGCCAGGGATTGGACACAATGGCTTCCCTAAATCTGACCAGTCCAACGCTTGGCCATTACCCGGCTGGCAGCCAGAAATGTACCCGTAGGATGGGCCTTCTCGCCCGAGGTATTTAGAAGGGCGCGAATGCCGATCGAGTTTGGACGGGCATGACTCCCCATCCTACGGCCACCCTTGGCTGCTGCTCGCCGAAGGCGGGCCGGGCTTTCGCAAAATCGATAAGAAAGGTGAACGCGATGAGCTTTATTGCTTCGATTCATGGTCGACAGATCTTGGACAGCCGCGGGAATCCAACGGTGGAGGTCGATGTCACATTGTCCGACGGCTCGTTCGGGCGGGCGGCCGTACCGAGTGGAGCGAGCACCGGCGCTCATGAGGCGTGGGAGCTGCGTGACCAAGACAAATCGCAGTACTTGGGAAGAGGTGTGACCAAGGCGGTTCATAATGTGAACAGCGTCCTGGCGGAGGAATTGAGCGGGTGGGATGCCACGGATCAGACTGCCATTGATGAGCGGATGATGGAACTTGACGGCACGCCGAATAAGAGCAAGCTCGGTGCGAACGCGATCTTAGGGGTGTCGCTGGCCGTCGCGAAGGCCGCCGCCATCTTCACGCAGCAGCCTCTTTACCGCTATCTCGGCGGCGTGGGTGCGAACGTGTTGCCGGCCCCGATGATGAATATCGTCAACGGCGGCGCTCACGCAGACAACTCCGTCGATGTCCAGGAATTCATGGTGATGCCGCTCGGTTTCGAAAAGTTCAGCGAAGCATTACGCTGTGGGTGTGAAATCTTCCATTGCTTGAAAGGGGTGCTGAAGAGCAAGAAACTCAACACTTCGGTCGGGGACGAAGGGGGATTCGCGCCTGATCTGCGTAGCAACGGCGAGGCACTGGACTTGATCATGGAAGCCATCGACAAGTCAGGCTACAAAGCCGGTTCGCAGGTGCACATCGCCCTAGACGTCGCGGCAACCGAGTTCTACGACGCCAAGTCGAAAACCTACGCGATTGACGGCAAGAAACTTGACTCAGCGGGCATCGTCGAATTCCTGGCCAACTGGGCTGCGAAGTACCCGATCTGCTCGATCGAGGATGGCTGCGCCGAAGACGACTGGAGCGGTTGGAAAATGTTGACCGACCGCCTCGGAGCGAAAGTGCAGCTTGTTGGCGACGACTTGTTCGTCACCAATACGGAACGCCTGTTGCGCGGCATCCAGGAAGGGATTGCCAACAGTATTTTGGTCAAGGTTAACCAGATTGGAACGTTGACCGAGACCATCGCGGCCATCAACATGGCAAAGCATCACGGTTACACCAGTATTTCCAGCCACCGCAGCGGCGAAACGGAAGACTCCACCATCGCCGACTTGGCGGTCGGGTTGGGGACCGGCCAGATCAAAACCGGCTCGGCATCGCGCACGGACCGTATGGCTAAATACAACCAATTACTGAGGATCGAGGAAGAACTTGACAGCGGCGCTGTCTATGGCGGTCCCTTGTTTCCTAAGAGGTGATCGGCCACTACGGTCCGCTTCGGTGCCCACGACATGTCCGATAACCCAGCAATCCGGCGGCGGACGATCACCGATTCGGCCTGGTATTGGGTCTACCTGTTCTGCACTGCCGGATTGATCGCGCTGATCTTGGCGGAACCAAAATTTGCCGCACGGCAGTCGCAAATCGAACGCAAGGGACAAGGTCGCCAACGGGCAGTACAGAATCTGTCCGGACGTGAACCACAAACGCCGTTATCAGACGAGGAACACACTCAGATGCGTTTGCGACCGTTGTACTATGTGCTTGGCGGATTACTGACGGCCGCGTGGGGACACTTGCTTTGGAAGCAATATTATTTGAAAAGCCGTTGCTGATTGGCGTGCTCGGCGCGATTTCCGCCGTCGTCCTCGGTTTCATCTGGCTGCAATCCGCGCGTCGGCAGGTACTCTATGCGCTGATTACGGTGCTGATCCTGACGCTGCTTGGTATCCTCATGGCGCGGTTTGTGGTCACGGATCGAGAAGCCGTGGACGCGTTGCTGCACGAGGCGGCAAGAGCCGTGGAACGCAACGACCTTGCGGGACTACTGAAACTGATTCACCCACAGGCCCAGACGATTCGCGACCGGGCACAAGCGGAGTTTCCCAATTACGAATTCCATGAAGTCAAAATCAAGTCCAACTTGGAAATCACGTTCGACAAGCCAGACCACCCCACAGAAGCCGTCGCCAAATTCAACGTGGTGGTCGTGGGGAGTCAGCGGCAGGGACTGATCCAAAACCGAAGAGTGCCTCGGTACTGCAGTGTGACATTTCGCAAGGATGGGAGTGAGTGGCGCGTCATCGAGTATGAGCATGCCGACGCGCGGGAAGGACTTTTGCAGCGATGATCCTGCTGATCGATAACTACGACTCGTTCACCTACAACCTCGTGCAGCGACTGGGCGAGATCGACCCGACGCTGCAGGTCGAGGTTCACCGGAACGACCAGATCACGTTGGACGAGATTGCACGCCGCCGCCCCACACACTTGATCATTTCACCCGGCCCCTGCACGCCGACAGAAGCCGGTATTTCGGTCGGGTGCGTCGAACGATTTGCCGGGACATTGCCTTTGCTCGGCGTGTGCCTCGGCCATCAATCGATTGGCCAAGCCACTCAGGGCGAGATTGTGCGGGCCAAACGGTTGATGCACGGTAAGACCGACCAGATTCACCACGACAACCGCGGCTTGTTTGCCGGTTTGCCAAACCCTTTCGTGGCGACTCGTTATCACAGTTTGGTAATCCGCCCCGAAACGCTGCATCCGGACTTCGAGCTCTCGGCTTGGGCGCCGGCCCCGGACGGCTCGCGTGAGATCATGGGGATTCGCCATCGAAGGTGGCCGGTCGAAGGCTGGCAGTTTCACCCGGAGAGCTTTCTTACGGAATGCGGGCATGAACTGCTGCGCCGCTTCCTGCAATTGCGCGTGGCAGCATGATCAGCGTCGAAGAAGCTGGAAATCTGGTGAGCGAACACAGCTCGTTTCGCGACCTTTGTCGAACTCCGATCGGCGACGCTCATGGACTGGTCTTGCACGAAGAGATTGTCTGCACCACCGATTCGCCTCCCTTCGATAAGGCCCAGGTCGATGGCTACGCGGTGCGCTGCCTCGACATGCCGCAGCCCGGCGTGATACTTGACGTTATGGATGAAGTCACTGCTGGCCAAGTGCCCGCCAGGCCTGTCACGGCGGGGACTGCCACGCGGATAATGACCGGAGCTCCGATTCCTCCAGGCGCCGATGCCGTGGTCATGGTGGAGCGAACAGAAATGGTTGCGGACACGGCAGATTCGAGTGCAAATCGGGTGCGTGTGGACGATTCACCCCGCTCCGGCCAAAACATCCTGCGGCGCGGCGAATCGATGCGGTCGGGTGATGTCGTGTTACGTCCAGGACATCTGTTGCGCGGTATCGAAATCGGTTTGCTCGCAGAGTTGGGTGTGACCGAGGTTCAAGTCTACCGCCGACCCACGGTCGCGATCATCTCGACTGGCAATGAGTTGGTGCCACTCGATCAAACGCCGAGCGACGGCCAAATCCGCAACAGCAATGGTCCGATGCTTGAATCGCTGGTCCGCGAGGCCGGTGGTCAACCCGTATCGATCGGTATCGCTCGGGACACGCAGGAAGATTTGGTGGCGTCGATCAGTCGCGGATTGGAAAGCGATGTGTTGTTGTTGTCGGGGGGTGTTTCAGCGGGAATTCTTGATCTTGTACCGCAGGTGCTGCAACAACTCGGGGTCGAGAAGGTGTTCCACAAAGTGCATCTCAAGCCTGGAAAGCCCCTCTGGTTCGGAGCGCGCCGCCGTGAACAGCGGGAGCATCTGGTTTTTGGATTGCCGGGGAATCCAGTCAGCAGCCTTGTCTGTTTTCATCTGTTTGTTCGCCCCGCGCTCGCCAAATTGGCGGGAAGGTCGACCGAGATAGCGGGCATAGCCACGGCCAAGCTTGCCGTGCCGTTCCGGCATCGTGGTGACCGTCCAACTTTCTTTCCCGGACGAACTCGTCGCGACAGGAATGATCTTGTTGTCGAGCCACTGGGTTGGCGCGGCTCCGCGGATCTTCGCACACTCGTCGACGCGGACGCGCTGATTTGCATTCACCCAGGTGATCACGACCTGCCGGCGAATAGCCCTGTCACCATTCGCTGGTTGTGATCTTCGTGGCTGCGTCTCTCCGAGACGCGCGGCCCTAGTCCAGGCCGGAGTTACCAACCAAGGGCCGCGCGTCTCGGACGCGAAGCCGGTCGTGGTGCGAGGGCCTCGCGTCTCGGAGAGACGCGGCCACTTAGAACCAGAGTCGCTTGTCAGCAACGTTTCGCAACGGATCGCCGCGCACGAACCGCGCGATATTGTCGAGCAACACTTGCAGATGCCGCTCGGCGATTCGCGGAGAGGCCGCGGCGACGTGCGGTGTGATGATCACGTTGGGGAAACGCCACAATGGATGGTCCGGCGGCAATGGCTCGACTTCGAACACGTCTAGCCCCGCGCCGGCGATCAGACCTTCCCGAAGCGCGGACACGAGTTCGTTGAGCAGGACGATCGCGCCCCGGCCGATATTGATCAGATACGCCGACCGCTTCATCTGCTCAAACTGGGAGCGGCCAAACATTCCAGCCGTTGCGGGCGTATGCGGAGCGGCGATGACAACGAAGTCACTTCTGCCGAGCAGTTCCGGTAGCCGCTCGAGGGGCCAGACCACTTCGACGCCAGCAACCGGCTCGGAGGGGATCGGATCGACTCCGATCACACGCATGCCGAACGCTTGACCGCGCCGCGCGATTTCGCGGCCGATATGTCCCATGCCCACGATTCCCAATGTGGCGTCGGCAAGATGCAAGTGCGCTCGATCAATCGCACTGACAGTACCGGGACCTGCTGCGAAGGTAGTTCGTTCGGATTCACCTCCGACCGGCTCCCAGTGTCTTTCCTGCTGCTGACGCCAATAAGTCGGAAAATTTCTGGCGAAACACAGGATGTAGCCCAAGACGTGATCGGCAATCACGTCGCCAAACAGCCCGCGCATGTTGGTCAA
>CAZFLF010000160.1:0-9649 GCA_964519825.1 uncultured Pirellulaceae bacterium
AGGCTCCTGCCGAGCCGCGCGGCTTGGCAGGAGCCTCGCCCTCCCAAAATGCATGTACAAATGCAGCCAAGTCGTCCATAACGGATGAAGAAAGGCAGTTGTTTTCATAAACTCATCTCGCCGTAATTTCCGACAGTTCGACCGCACGATGCTCACGGACGGAACGATAGCAGGCGTCGACTAACGCCATGGTTTGCAGATTGTCTCGCCCACCGATCTCGGGTTCAGCGCCGTTTTCCACAGCACACAACAACTGTGCCATCGTCCCCACAAAGGCGTCCGGAAACCAGACCTCCGGCCACCGAGGTTGAAACCACTGTCCGGGCGCGTGGCACGTTGTAAAATCGAGCGTGCTCGGCGTCGGCTTGGGATATTCCGGCCAGCCGATCGTTCCACGCGCCATGCCGTCAGTCCCTTCGACTCGCCAGCGGATGCCGATGTCCTTTTCCGCCCCTTCCAGAGCCGGCCCGGCCCACACGTCGTCCCACGATGCCGCTCGAAAGCCGTTGGCGTACTCCAGAATGTAGAGCGCGATTCCGTCCTCATGCGGAAATTTCTTCGCCGTACGTGGATCTGTGCGGACGCTGGCGAAGACCCGGATTGGATCGCCAAACCAGTAGCGGAACGCATCCAGGTGATGGATCGACATGATTCGCAGCGTGACCCAACCTTGGCGCTGTTGCCAGGGCATCCAGTGTGGAATCGCCCGCATGTCGATCGTCGCCAAAACCGGCTCCCCCAGGTACCCTCGATCGAGCAACGACTTGCACGCGCGTACCGACTGGTCATAACGCATGTTCTGATTCACGGCCAGTGTGACGCCGGCTTGTTCGCACAACTCGACGATCTCCTTGGCCTGTGCGTAATTCACGCCGAGCGGTTTCTGCGCCAGCACACCGCGAATGTGATCGCGGTGCCGCACCACTTCGCGCATCACGTCGATCAGCACATCGGGCGGCACCGCAATATCAACGATTTGAATCTGCGGATCCGCCAACAGATCCTGGTACGTGCTATACACCCGGGCGATACCGTGTCGGGCGGCGACAGAACGCGCGTGCTCTAGGTTTCGCGAGGCGATCGCGACCGGATTGAAACCAGCTTGACGATACGCAACCAGATGGCAGTCCGCCATGATGAATCCGGAGCCAATACAGCCGATGCGCAGGCTGCGGTCGCGAGGGAGCTTGGGCAGGTAATCGAGATTGGAGTCAATATGAATGGCTGTCATGAGTCTCCGCGCTGGAAGCTGTCGCGCGGACTTCTGGTTCTATGCGCGCTCCAAATCAATAATCCGAATTTCAAAGCTAATTGGGTTCCTCATTCCCCCTCCCAGGAAAACAACACGATCAGAATGAAGAGTTCGTGTCATGGGCAACTTACTTCGGGGCGAATCCTCAATTCCTCATCCCGACGCTTTGCATCAGCCGATCCGTTTCGCGATACGCCTCCCGCACCCAGTCGACAATCATGTCGGGTTGGGGCGAGTATTCCAGTTCGATTGACATGCTCCCCTCAATGCCCAGGGCGTTGATCTCGCGCAAGTACGGCTCGAATGGCACCACGCCGCGACCGGGGGGCAGGTCGCCGTGTCGCTTGCCGTCGCAATCTGAAATGTGGACGTGGATCGCCTTCCCTTTCAATCGCCGCAACTCCTCCGGCTGCACGTCGGCCAGCAACAAATGCGACACGTCGATGTTGGCTCGCACCGCCGGATGACCACACTCGTCGATGAATCGAACCATGCTGTCGACCGTGTTGACGAGCGATAGTTTGAACGGTTCCAGCTCGAGGGCAATCTGAACCCCGAGCTGATCCGCGTAGTCCCCCAGTCGCCGGCAATTCTCCAGGCCCGTGCGCCACTGTTCGTCGGGCGGGATGACTTCCTGGTTCCAGACGTACTCGCCGAGCACCAACAACACGTTCTTGGCCTGATACTCGTAGGCGAGATCGAGGTATTTCCGCACGCGATCGAGATGAAATCGTTGCACGCTGGGATTGAAATCAATCAAACCGAGCGCGACGCAACAAATCGAAACAATGGGCAAGTCCAGCCGATCACATTCGTCCTTGATCAATCTCCGTTCGCGAATGTCGATGTCGAGCGGATCGGTGAAGATGTCGATCGTATCGAAACCGATTTCCTTGGTCTTACGTAGACCGAAAACGGTCGGCTGATTCGCCTGAACCCAAGCGGAGTTGATCAGTCCTAATTTCATGGTCGGTTTTATTTTCCTGTCGTATTCATAACTGAGTTGATAATCGACTGGTCGAAGTAATTGATCGACATCCCGGCATCGACGACCAGCGTCTGAGCGTTGATGCCGGACGAACGCGGGCTGAGCAGAAACGCGGCGACGTTGGCGGCTTCCTGGGTCTGAACGGCTTGGTGACGCGGAATGACCTTCTCGGCGAACAGGTAGGAATCGACGTAGCCGGGAATGCCGGCCGAGGCCGAGGTTTTGAGCAAGCTGGGTCCCACCGCATTGAAACGGACTCGTGAGAACGCGCTAAAGGACTTTGCCAAAAACGCCAGCGACGAATCGAGCGCGGCTTTGATGGGAGCCATATAGCCGTAGTTCTCGCTGGCCATGCGCGTGGTCGAGATGGAAATCGTCACGATCGAAGCCTCCGGGTCGAGCAGGTCCTTGAGTGCATTGGAGAGAGCGATCAAAGAAAAGCAGGAGATATCGACCGCTCGCAGGAACTGCCGTTTTCCCGTGGCATGAAACGGCTGCACGCCGGCGGAATAGTCCGCGAACGCAATGGAATGGACGAGTCCATGGAAGCGGTGGCCGAGTTGTGCGAGTTCATCATGCAGCCGTGCAATCTGGTCCTCGAATTCGACGTCACAGACGAAGACTTCGGAGTCGGGAAACAGCTTGGAAACGGCTATACGACGGGCTTCGCTGCGCACGGCATACACCACTTTAGCCCCGGCCTCAGTCAAGGTCGTCGCGATGTGATACGCGACACTTTTGCGTGTGGCCACACCAAAGACCAAGATTGTCTTGCCGGTAAGTTGCAGAAAGTCTGGCATGGCGGCGCAGGATACCGCAGCCATTTCGCCCCGGATACCCAGGGTCCCAAGCTTGATCTACATTCTTGCGGCAACACATTGATGAAGCGGCAAAGGACTGGCAGATGGAACCCAAGGCTCACGAATTCCTCAAAAGGTTACTCAACACACCCAGCCCGTCTGGCTACGAACGGCCAATTCAAGACGTCGTTCGCGATTATGTGCAAGCATTTGCCGACGAGGTCAAAACCGACGTTCACGGCAATGTGGTCGTGGAAAAGAATCCAGGCGCGGCGGTGCGATTGATGTTCGCCGGTCACTGCGACCAGATTGGTTTGATCGTTACGCAAATCGACGACCAAGGCTTCATCTACACGCAACCGATTGGTGGTTGGGACCCCCAGCAGTTGATCGGTCAACGGATGGTGATCTGGACCGACCAGGGACCGGTGGCAGCGGTAATTTCCCGCAAACCGATCCACTTGCTGACCGACGAAGAGCGGAAGCAGGTGGTCAAGCTCGAAGACATCTGGCTCGACATTGGCGCCAAGGACAAGGCCGAGGTGACGAGCATTGTCCGGATTGGCGATCCGGTCACGTTGCAACTTGGCTATCAGGAACTTCGTAACGGGCTGGCGAACGCTCCGGGCATGGATAACCGCTCGGGGCTCTGGGTCGTGATCGAGGCATTACGCCGCGCAAGCTCGCAATCGTTGTCGTGTGCCGTTTTCGCCGTGTCGACGGTGCAGGAAGAAATCGGGCTACGCGGCGCGAAAACGAGCGCCTTCGGAATCGATCCGCACGTCGCGATCGCTGTCGATGTGACGCATGCGACCGATTGCCCGAAGATCGATCGCCGACAGCAGGGAGAAATCGGCTTGGGGAAAGGCCCCGTGATTTTTCGTGGTCCGAACATGAATCCGGTCGTCACCCGGCAATTGATCGATCTCTGCGTTCGGAAACAGATTCCACACCAGATTTCCGCAACTGGGCGCGCCACACCCAACGACGCGAACATGCTGCAAATCTGCCGTGCTGGAGTCGCAACCGGATTAGTGAGCATCCCCAATCGTTACATGCACAGCGCCGTGGAGACGATCTCGCTGGACGACCTCGACAAGGCTGCTGACCTGCTGGCGGCATTCGCTTGTGAACTCTCGCCGTCCGATGATTTCACGCCGTGATAGTTCGCTAGACACTCTGCGGGACGGCCTGAATGGTGGTTGACGACGCAGGCTGGTCGGCCGCCGTATCGCGGATTCTGAAACTCCACCAGAGATCCTTTGGCAAACAACCAGCGACGATCACGCCGACTTGGCTGACCACAAA
This sequence comes from uncultured Pirellulaceae bacterium, assembly GCA_964519825.1. Taxonomy (GTDB): domain Bacteria; phylum Planctomycetota; class Planctomycetia; order Pirellulales; family Pirellulaceae; genus CAZFLF01. Next base: position 4,349 of record CAZFLF010000160.1, read on the forward strand.
CAGCAGCAGCGCCAGCAACACTCCTTCGGTGAACCCGTAGGAATGCAATCCGACACCCAGTTCGTTGACGCCAAACCAAGACCAACTCGTAACGATATTTCCGCCGACGGCGAGGACCGCAAGCCCGCGTTCTTTGACCATCCCGTCCCACCGGGCATGCAATACCAGCGCATTCCACATCACGATGATCAGTGCGCCGTTTTCCTTAGGGTCCCAGCCCCAGAAGCGGCCCCACGAATCATCGGCCCACAGTCCACCGAGCACCGTGCCAATGAAACTGAACAGCATCGCGAAGCAAGTGGTGCCGTAAATCATCCGCGCCAGGTTCTGGCTCGAAGCACGATCTAAAGTAGGCGTGGCAAGGCCGCGCACCACGTAAATGATCCCCATAGCGCCGGCCAGAAACGTGGATGCGTAACCGAGTGTGACCGTGACCACGTGAGTCGCCAACCAGAATTGCGTATCGAGCACGGCTTGCAGCACCGTGAACGTGTCGCCGTCTGCGGCGAGTATGTGGGCGATCAACAATGTGGAGAAGCCAAGCGCGCTGGCGAGAAACGTCGCGATACCGTCCCGGTAGATTCGCTCCCATACCAGGCAAGACAGCACCATCGCCCACCCAATGAATACGGCCGATGAATACAGATTGGTTACAGGGGGCCGGCCGGAAATGTATATGCGCGCGCCAAGCGCCAATGTATGGACGACAAACGAGAACAAGATGAGCCAATACGCGGCGCGGCGCAATGGCTGGCTCGCGCCAAGCCACGAAGCAGCTGCCAACACACCGGCGAACAAGTACGGAAACCAACAGAAGAAAAACGGCGATACTTGGTTGAAGAACTCTTCAAAACCGTAGAAGTTTCCGAACCAGCCAGCAATCGTACGATTCCAAAAGCTGTTCGCCATTTGCAGCTCTGCCGGACGTTCACGAACCAACAACCCGCGATAGTCTGCCACCGCCGTGTTGAACTTGCTGGCGTTTCCTTCCGCATACGAGGCCAGAATCTCGTTCAACCCTTTGAGCATCGCGGGGGGGGCATTCCCCAGTAGTTTTGCGTCGACGAGTGCCGTGGCCCAAGCCTTGGCATAAGGCTGCCAGGCTTCGCCCCGTTGATGAATGCTGTCTGGGTTAGGCTTGGTCGGAACTGCGAGCGGTGGAAGGATGCCGTCGAGGCTCCGCGCAAATATCGCATGGGCTTCGTTCCACCGGAGAAACTTCTGTTTGGCCGCATCGGGATCCTTGTCAAATTCCTCGCGCGTAGGTAACGGAGGCAATCTCGGTGGCTGAAACGCCGCAGCAACTCGCGTGTATGTTCGTACTCGTCGATCGAGTTCCAGCAGTTTTCGCTGGAACACGGTGAGATTCTCAGCGCCGAGTTTCTTGCTGTCGTCTTGGGCCTTGTCAACCTGTTGTTCGAACTTCTCCGCCCCAGGACGCAGCTCGTCGACGGAATAAAGGTGACTCTTCCGGCGTTTCAGACCCAGCAAGTCAAGCACCTCCAGATTGTCGATGCGAATGACTGAATGGCCTTCCGCGTCGTCCGTCTGACAGATGACGTCGAGCAACCACCGTATCGCGGGCTGACGCTGACCCTTGTCGTCGTAGAACGTCTCGCGGTTCGAGAGGACTCGCAGCGTCGTCCGCGCCAGGGTGTCAAACGGCTTCACTCGCCCGTCGGCAATCACAGGCAATTGGCCAAAAGCTCGCAAGTCGAATTGATCGGGTTTCGGTTTCGAGGTCCACATCGAACCGAGGAGCATCAGCACAAATGGTGTAATGATCAGCGCGGGAAGCGCGGCCTGCCGCATTACACTAGGTGACGCCGGGGTTTCAAAACTGGTCGGCAACTTCGCGGGAAGTTTGCGCCGGTCCTTCTCATCGCGACGACGTTTTCCTTCCGTCGCCGTCGCCTGCCAAACGCCATCGATCGGCACTGGCGACGAGTCATTGCGCACTTGCCGACGCAGAAATCGGAGTAATGTGCCGCCGAAATGGGCGACCAGCCCAACAAACACGATCATGCACGCCACATACGGAATCATCCAACCGGCATTAGTCACGACCGAGAGGGTCGTGGTCTCAACTGCCGCGTCGGGTGGGCCAAGATAACCGCTCTGATAAAAAGTCTCACCGGCATATCGGAGAGGATTGTTCATCCAAATGTGGATCTCGCGGTCGACGCCGCGCGATTCGTCTTGCAGATGAATGTCCGACGAGTAGTTCCGCGGGGTCGTCGTGCCGACGTAATCGTCCTTGCGTACGTCCTTCAATGTAAACTGATACGGCTTGTAGCTGCGTCGAAATCGCAATGACAAATCATAACTTTTGTCGCCGACCACAACCTTGTCACTGAGATCTTGCATCGACGCGAGTTGAGACAACAGGTAGGTACCCAGGTCGCCGGACCCGTCTTTCTTGATGACACGCACATAGGCCGCGGCGAGGTCGACGCCGCTGTTCGAGTCCGCTCCGGCAGCCGACTTCACTGCCTCGGCGATGAATCGTTTGCCAAATCCGGCAGTGGCGAGGTTGCTCTCGTCGGCCTTTGCGTCGCGCACGTCGGCGTTGCGATAGTACTCCAACACCTTTAGGTCGAACGGCAGCGACGCGTGACTAATGATCCCTCCGGCGTCGACTTCTGGCAGCCGACGCGTGAAGATCGAAGTACTGCTGTGATTGACGCTGGCCAGTAGCACCGAGCGGGGCACGGCCACGACCTGATCCTCGCCTAGCTTGGTCGAATCGACAATCGCCAGTTCAGTTCGCCGAATATCCTCGCCATAGGTCCGCGACTGGCCTTCTTCAATCCGCATCTGCTCTTCGACGTCGTACTTCGAGACGAAAAACTGTCCGAACATCATCAGTCCCACACCGGTGTGGATCAGGACAATGCCGCCTCGTTTTCCAAACACCAAGAGGCAGCCGGTCAACAGCACCAAACCGCAGGCCGTGCTTTGAATCAATTGCCACAGAATCCGCATTCCGGAATCACCTAAGTAGGCGTTCTCACTTGCTAGGAACAGCCATACCGAGATGCCGGCTAAGCCGGCCGCGGCGAGCCACCACAATCGCCGTTCGACGTTGGCATTCAGGTCGCCAGCACGTGCGGTGAGAGCAAAATAGATCGACGCCGCGCAGCCGAATCCAACACCGACTTTGACCAACAACCACAGCGTTTGCCAGGGGATTGGTGGTTCTCCCTGCAATCCGGCGTGATTGTGGCCGCTGACGATGATGTACGTGGTCATGAGCGTGCCGACCGCGAGGATCGCGAGACCTGACAGCAGTCGTCCGCCGCGGGCCTGGGCTTTGAAACGAATCGAATGCGCGGCGACAAGATTGACGGCCATCGCCGCGCCAATCAACGCGCCGCCGGGAAACCAAAATGCTCCCGAAACGTTTTGCCAACGCGGAAACCACGATCGTGGCAGGAAGACCTGCAGTTCAATGCGGGCGACCCACGCTCGGAAGTAGAGATCGATGACTTCCCACATGTCCTTGTCGACCTGCGCCAGCGTTCCGACCAGGATGATGAAGATGCCGAGGGCAAACAACACCACGGTGATCTTCAGCGAGGCCAGCCCGCGTAACACGAGCATCGGCAACGATCCGGCCCGAGCCATCCATTCGCTCGAGAGCGTTTCGGTGCGCGGATTCGATTCCGACGTGGATTCCCACGTAGTACCTGTCGCCATAACAAGATTCCTTCGCAATTATTCGAAGCGGATCGACCGCACGAAATCTTCAAAGTTCTGCCGTTCACGTCCCGCCAAATCGCTCTGGCCCTGTAGTTTCACGAACCAAGCCAGACCATTGCGCTCGGCGATCACGCCGAAAATGGCTTGGTCGCTTCCCGAGAACTGAACATAGTCGGCCGGAGTCCCGGCTACTTCGATCTGCTTTTTTTCTTTGTCAAACTGTTCGGCGGAAATTGCCTCCAAACCGATCTGGCCGCGCCACCGATTGATATTGGGAAGCATCGCACCGCCAGCCGCTGGCAGCTTCGTCACGGTAATCTCGACGCGTTTGTCGCCATCTTTCACTTCAAACACTGCGTCGCGGCGAACGACAACTCCGCCACGCGAGATCTCCAGTTCACCGGGAGTCCAGCCGGTCGGAGTCCGAAAACTCAGCTTCACGGGGGCCGCTGAGGTTCTCGGCGATGCACCAGTTCCAGCGAAGGGTGCTCGCGCTCCGCCGCCGGCGAAGGGGGCAGCGCCCATGCCGCCGGTCGTTGACTCACCCACGATGTTGATCAGCGTTGCCTGGAGACTATCATCGCCGAGCGTCACCGTAGTTGTCTGCTGCGGCAAATCGGCGGCAGCAATCGACGCCAGGTGAAGTTGGCCGCGCCAACGATTGATGTTTGCCAATAGGTAATCTTCCAGCGGCTGCTCGGTGCGCGATAATTTGCTGACGCTGCATTCCAGCGACTCGCCGTCGGCGTCGATTTCCAGCGTAGCAAACCGCATCGCATTGCCAGGCTGCTGAGTCCAACCTGGGGGCAACGCCCATTGTGGCTCGCCGGACGGACCTGCCGAGAATCGCAACGACTTGATCAGCTGAGTAAAGGCCTCCGCCTGAGAGGCCGTCGCGGTATCCGGCCCCGTCAATTTGAAGAACCATGCTTCTTGCCCGCGCGGGATGATCGCCGCCAGCATGCGGCTTGCAGCCCGCGGCTTGGTCGCTGGCTCGGATCGCTTCACCGTGTAGCTACGTATCCCCTCGGTTTCGCCGCATCCCGCCATAAAGAACAGGCAACTCGCGATCAGTAGCCAGATCGTTGGTCCGCGGCGAAACAAAAGCTGGAGCGATTCCGAAAACGAAACAGGGGGTGGTTGGCGGCAATAAATCATAGATTGAGCGAACCGGAGGACCAGGATTGGGGTCAACAGAGTCGGATAAGGCCGGCCAGGGCGGGCTCCGTGCTGGTTCCACTCGAGGTGGCCAACACGGCAACGACCGACCGCACGATTACGAGCAGTCAAGGCGGGAGACAGATTCACTTATACCGCGCACAGCCACAAATGAGACATTTTTCCATGGGAGGAATAGAGAATGCTCCATTTGAGCCCGCTTAAGGTAGTAAAGCCGTCTGTTCGAATTCATCTCCGATTATAGCGCGGGTACTTCCGAAAGGTATAGACGCCGGAAGGTCGCAAGTCGGTTTCTTTTCGATCCGTAGCGACGTGGGGTGGCCGGGGCAAAGCGCAGCGATGCCCCGGAATGCAGCGTGTCTGGGGCTTCGCAAGCTCAGCCACCGGGCACCCGGCCAGAAACCGCCAATTTCCGTCGCT
>CAZFLF010000161.1:0-9638 GCA_964519825.1 uncultured Pirellulaceae bacterium
CGCGCTCGCCTGCGGCTTGCGGTTAAACGAGTCGATTTCGCATCGAAAACAGACTCCCGACCCGGTCCAGCGGCTTCATTGACCGGTGTTGAACACTTCAAACTGCCATCCGCACGGAATACAATCCGCCTCTTCGACACCAAGGAGAGCACAATGTCCGAACAGACGAGTGGCCAAATCGACAACGTCATGCAGGAGTCTCGGCTATTTCCCCCCAGCCAGGAATTCAGTCGCCGGGCGGGTATCGGTTCGCTAGAAGCGTATCAAAAACTGTATGCCGAGTCGGTGGCCGATCCACAGAAGTTTTGGGGCGAACTCGCTCGCAAGGAACTTCATTGGTTCAAGCCGTTCGACAAAGTCTTGGAGTGGAATACACCGTTCGCGAAGTGGTTCGTCGGCGGCCAAACCAACGTCTGCTACAACTGCGTCGATGTTCATCTCTCCTCGTGGCGGCGAAATAAGGCCGCGATTATCTGGGAAGGAGAGCCGGGGGATCAACGCACGCTGACGTATCAGCAGCTGCATCGTGAAGTTTCCCAATTCGCCAACGTGCTGAAAGGCCTGGGTGTCGAGCGTGGGGACGTTGTTTCGATCTACATGCCGATGACTCCGGAGTTGGCAATCGCGATGCTGGCTTGTGCCCGCATTGGAGCCGTCCACAGTGTGATCTTCGCCGGATTCTCGGCCGAAGCGGTCGCAGACCGTAACAACGACGCCAAAGCAAAAGTTCAGCTCACCGCGGATGGAAGCTGGCGGCGCGGAAAGCAGTTGGCGTTGAAATCCACGATCGACGACGCATTGGCCAAATCACCAACTGTGGAAAAGTGCGTCGTCTTGCGGCGGCTGGGGACCGAGGTCAACATGCAGCCCGGTCGCGATTTCTGGTGGCACGAGCTGATGGCGCAGGCTTCGGCCGAATGCCCGGCCGAACCGGTCGACAGCGAGAACTCGCTGTTCATCCTTTACACCAGCGGTTCGACCGGAAAGCCAAAGGGGATTCGCCATACCTCGGCGGGTTACAACTTGTTCGTGAAGAAAACGTTCCAGTGGGTCTTCGATTACCGCGACGAAGATATTTTCTGGTGCACGGCCGACTGCGGCTGGGTGACGGGACACAGTTATATAGTGTACGGGCCGCTGTCGGCAGGCGCGACGGTGCTGATGTACGAAGGGGCGCCGAATTTTCCGGAGGAAGACCGGTTTTGGGACATCATCGAGCGACACAAAGTCAACATCTTGTACACCGCGCCGACCGCGATTCGGGCATTCATCAAATGGGGCGACCATCACGTCGACAAACACGACTTGTCCAGCTTACGACTGCTCGGCAGTGTCGGCGAAGGGATCAATCCTGAGGCCTGGATGTGGTATTACAACAAGATCGGCGGCGGGCGGTGCCCGATCGTCGATACGTGGTGGCAGACTGAGACGGGGGGCATCATGATGTCACCGCTCCCCGGTGCGATCTCCACCAAGCCTGGTAGCTGTACGAAGCCACTTCCAGGAGTCGTCCCGGCAATCGTCGACGAGCAGTTGCGGCCGGTTCCGGCCGGAAGTGGCGGAATGCTGTGCATCGCGCAGCCTTGGCCGGGAATGCTGCGCGGACTTTGGGGTGACGACGAACGGTACCAGCAGCAGTATTGGACGAAGGTCCCGGGCAAATACCTGACCGGCGATAACTCGCGGCAGGATCAGGACGGTTACTACTGGATCATGGGCCGAATCGACGACGTCATCAACGTGTCGGGGCATCGGCTGAGCACGATCGAAGTTGAAAGTGCGCTCGTCAGCCATCCCTCGGTCGCCGAAGCGGCTGCGGTCGGGCGGGCTGATGAACTCAAGGGGCAGGCCATCGCCGTTTTCGTCACACTGAAAGCGGGCAACCTCGCCAGCGACGAACTGCGGCATGCGCTGAAGATGCACGTGCGCAAGGAAATTGGCGCGTTGGCTCAACCCGATGACATTCGCTTCACGGGCGCTCTACCGAAAACGAGGAGTGGAAAAATCATGCGGCGTTTGCTCCGTGATATTGCCGGCGGCAAAGAGCAGACCACGCAGGATACTTCAACGCTCGAGGATTACAGCATCCTCGCAAAGCTGCGCGGCGACGAAGAATAGATCTTGGATTCGACCTTCCGAACCGCATCATCCGTGTGCGTCCATCCGTGTGCAATTCGGAAATTTCGCACACGGATGGAGTCACACGGATGAAATTCAATGCCGCGAGAACGCTATCGGTTCACGGACCAACGCCATGCCCCTCTTTATCCGTGTGTGCTTTCATCCGTGTGCAATCTGGTATTGAAAGACTGCGCACACGGATGGAATTCACTTCGGGATAAACTGCAGCGAAACGATCGGAGAGCCCAAAGGGGCCGGAATGCGGAGGGACAAAAATTGACTAATGCTTACCGATCATCGACCTTAGCCCGCGTAAAACAATTAACTACCGCATTGGTTGATCAGCCGCAGGGCGCTAGCCCCGGTTGGAGCCCTGGTACCGGCACGAATCGGGGCTAGCGCCCTTCCGGCTAATGGTGCAATTCGGCAACTAATTCTCTTACAGTGCCTTAGTTTCGCGCAGTGGAGGCTGAGCCTCCGGTCAGTGCGTACTAAGGCGGAGCCTTGACACGAAGTGCAAGAGAAGACGCGGAAACGCTTCCAACCGCAACGAAAGGCTGCAGACATGTCCGACGCTGTTCCCACCCGAGTTCGCTATCGAGTAATCGGTGTCTGTTCGTTGATGGGGGTGTTGCTCTATCTCGATCGTTTTTGCGTGTCGTTTGCCGAAGCATTCATCAAAGAGGACCTCGGGCTGTCGGCGACGGACATCAGTTTGATGTTCGTCTTCTTCTTTCTGAGCTATGCCTTGGGGCAGACTCCGGCAGGTTGGCTCGCCGACCGATTCGGAGGTCGACGCATGTTGACGCTCTATATCCTGTTCTGGTCGCTCTTCACGGGTCTCTTGGGTTTGGCCACCGGCGTGGCGGTGCTGGCGGTGCTGCGACTCGGCATGGGTTTCGCGCAGGCTGGCGCATTTCCAACGGCGGCGAACATGATCAGCAAGTGGGTGCCGCTGCAACAACGTGGAGTTGCCAGTAGCGTCGTTGCCTTGGGCGGAAGGATCGGTGGAGTTCTGTCCCTGTTCATCACCGGATACGTGATCCTCTTCTTCGTGCCGACGAGCGTTGATTCAAAATTCACCGCGAGCGATCTGCTCCGTGCGGATCGCTTGTGTTACGAGTTCACATTTGGTTCCCTGCCCGTTACGGCGGACGAAGGAGATGGCGGGCTCCCCGGCAGACTTGGGCAGCGCATCCGACTGCGATTTCCCGAGGAACTCCAGGCGAAAATCGAGACCGTGGCGTCAGGCTATCGCGTCCAGTCGCGGCAGACGGAGCGCGACAAACTGCCTCCGCGTCCGGATGCCACGCCCAATGATTTCAGGCAGGAGTTGACCGCTGGGCTCAATCAGCTACTGGCGGTGCCGGAATTCTTTGCGTTGGAAGAGTTGCGGGACGTGAAACTCGAGCGGGAGGCCAGTCGATTGTTAAACAGCGAGCGCAGCAAATTGTCTCCGTCCCAGGTTGAACGGATGAACCGGCTGGTACTGGAATCGGTTTATCCGGCGTCAATCAAAAAGGTGTATGGACTGGGCTGGCGCAAGATGACGTTCTTGTACGGGCTCATCGGGCTGCCCATGGCGCTATTGTTTTGGGTCGTGTGTCGAGACGACCCACGCCGTCATCCTCGTTGCAACGTGGCAGAACTGGCGTTGATCGAAGCCAACCGCGTCGCGGCGGACCAATCTGCGAAGGTTGGCCGTTTGCCATTGATGGAACTGGCAACCAATCGCAGCATGTGGTTCAACGGCGCGATGCAGTTTTTCACAAATGTGGGATGGGTGTTCCTGCTCACCTACTTGCCCCGATACCTCATCGAGATCCATCACGTCCCGCTGGCCGAGAGAGCAAAGATGTCGATGATTCCCACGTTCGTGGCAATTTTCGGCATGTTTCTCGGCGGTTTTCTGACCGACCGCATGGCGGTTGTCATGGGCCGAAGATGGGGACGGTCGCTGCCGATTGCTGTGACTCGTTTTGCTGCCGGCGCGGCTTATTTGGTCTGCCTGTTGCAGCCGTCGCCGTGGACGGCCATAGCGTTGTTGTCGGTGACGGCTTTCATGTGTGACTTGGGTATTCCAGCCGTCTGGGCGTTCCAGCAGGATGTTGGCGGCAAGCACACCGGTTCCGTCCTCGGTTGGGGCAACATGTGGGGTAATTTCGGCGCTGCCGCCGGATCGTACTTGATCGGCTGGTTGATCGACCTCCAGCTCTGGAATGTGATGTTCCTCACTTGCGCTGGAGCATTTGTGGTGTCCGGCCTCGTAGCTCTAGGCGTCGATGCGACAAAAAAGATCGTTCCAGACGATGCACCGAGCGATTAGGCGACTGGCGAAAAATGGCTTATCGACCGTAGGATGGACGCCCCCGTCCGTCGACTGATTTGGACGGACGAGGGCGTCCATCCTACGGGCAAAACTGCAACTGCCAATCGCCTTGGGTCCGCGTAGCTGTCAGCTACCCCGTCAACGATGTAGAATCCTGGCAGTCCGCTCTCTCCGCGAAGCAGTGTCCAATCCGCTGCGAAGCTACGTCACGACGGAGCGTGACGGCCACGAGCAGCGCGAGAATTCCAAGGCAATCAACCCAGGAGATGCACCGATGGCGACTTTTGTGACCACAATCCGATTTACCGAGCAGGGTATCAAGGCGATCGCCGAGACGACAAAAAGGGCGGCTGCACTCAAGGCGGCTGCAAAGAAGTTCGGCGTCAAAGTCACAAACATCTACTGGACGTTAGGGGCCTATGATGGGCTGCTCATTTTCGAGGCCCCGGACGATGAAACGGCAACCGGTTTACTGTTGCATCTGAGTGCGTTGGGCAATGTCCAGACCACCACAGTCCGAGCGTTTAGTGCCGCGGAGATGGACACGATTCTGGCGAAGACCAAGGACTGAATCATCGCATGCTTATTCCCCGTTTTTCTTTGCGTTGGTTGCTCACCGCGACAGCGGTCTGCGGCGTGGTGGCCTATGTCCTGTCGCAGGCAGTGATGGGGAAGGCTTGGGGCATTGCGGCGTCGGTGGCATGCGGCGCGTTGCTGCTGACCGCAGCGATCCATGCCATGGTGTTTGTTGTGGCTTGGAGCGTCGCTTCGCTTGGAACCGGCCAGCGCCGATCGCGACCGACTTCGCCATTTGCCCTGCATGTGACGCCGCCCCAACTCCTGCCACCGCAAGACCCGGAGTGAAACAGGTGGGGCGCGAATGTCTGGGAGCACGGCAATGAGTGAGTCGTTTAACCGCAAGCCGAAGGCGTGCGCTGAAACATATCGCAACGTGCCAATAGCGCGCGCCTTCGGCTTGCGGTTAAACGACAACATGGTAATTATCCGTCGCGCGGCACCACTGGGCATTCGGTACTTGCTCGCAGTGGTGTGTCTCGCCAGTCTGTTTGCGCAGCGCGGGCAAGCAGGTTCCGGGGCAGTTGTGACTCTCCCATCCCCGGGCGTCAAGAACAAGAGCGGCTTGAGATTGGATATCGATGCGCGGTGGGTTTCGGGTAGCGGCTATCGTCCGGTACGGGTCCGAGTTTCTCCACAGCCGTTTGGCCCCGCGACTGCGGATCGCACGATTGAGGTGCGTTTACGACCTCGGGGTTTTAACTATGGCTCAAAAGGGGGTGCGGTCACCGCGACGGTTGAGCTTAAGCAGGGTGCGACCTTTGGCGAAGCAATCATCTCTGCACCGCAAACGAACATCTGGAACGCGATCGGCGTGGAGACCCGTGAAGATGGTTGGCGACATCGCGACCTGTGCGCCGATCAATTGGGCATGACCAATCGCTACTACGCAAACTCTCCCGATAATTCACCGGCTGTTTTAGTGGTTCACTGGGCAGCGGATGATCGGACCCGCGTTCTTCCCGGCGGTTCTACGTCGTTTTTCAGCGTTCCCAACGGCAAGTTGAGCACGCTGTTCGTCGAGCCATCGCTGGTTTTGGGCGCGGGTGGCATGGGCCTGGTGCCGGTTTGGTCGCCGCGGAATAGCCCAACGATCTTGTATCGTCCCATTCCGATGGGCATGGCCAGCATGGGCATGGCCGGCATGGGCATGGCCGGCATGGGATGGGACGGCGGGTCCGGCGTGGCGGTTGACGTCAGTTCCCTGCCTGATATCCGTCCCCTTGCCGGTCGATTTCCCGAGGGATACGGCAATATGTACGGTGTGAATAACCTGGATGTTTTCTCCACCCAGACACCGGCAACCGACGCGGCGCTTGAGCGACTGATCGCCGACCTGCCCAACCTGGATCTTCTGCCGCCAAACTTGCTACCGGATCGATGGCTGGACTATACGAACATTGACGTGCTAATTTTGTCGCGCAGCGATCTGCGGGCTCTCAAAGAACAGTTTCCGGAAAAGTGGGGGGCGCTGCGAACCTGGTTGTCGTCGGGGCCGATGCTGTGTGTCTATGACGCAGGAACGGATTTCGAGCGGCTGGCTGACATCGAAGAGCTACTCCTGGCGGAACCTCTCGTGACAGGGGACGGTGCGAACGAACCACTGCGCGGCTGGGAGGAACCGAACGTCAAACACTTCACGGAATCTGTCAATGCGACGCAGGGGTCCGTTGGAAACACGATGTGGCAGCAACAAGTCCTGGCGCAACGTGCCGCTAACCCTGCGGCACCAATGACGCCTCCCCCTCCGACGCCCCAGAAACCTCTGTTTGTCTCGCGACCAGTTGGGCAAGGGCGACTAGTCGCAATCGCTGCCGAAAACCCGTTCCCGGGCAACGAACATGAATGGAACTGGTTGTTCAATTCGATCCCGTCACGGAACTGGTTGACTTATCAGCGGAACGGCCTGTCGCACTATCAAGAAAACATGCAATTTTGGGCGTTTCTGGTCGAAGGCATCGGCAAAGCGCCGGTCAAGACGTTCCTAGCGTTGATCACGCTGTTTGCGATTGTCATCGGACCAGTCAATTACTTTGCCCTACAGCGTCGGGGCAAGTTGTACTTGCTACTGGTGACGGTGCCGGTTGGAGCGGGACTGATTTCCGGCGGGTTGTTTCTGTTTGCCATGATTGGCGACGGATTCGGCACTCGCGTGCGACTGCGGAGCTACACAGAGCTCGATCCACGACGAGGAAAAGCGATCACTTGGTCCCGGCAAACTTACTATGCCGGTTTCGCACCGTCGCGCGGCTTGTCCTACCCAGCGGAAGCCGCTGTCTATCCCGTCGAACATCGCCCGGTTTCCGGTTCTGGCATGGAAGACACTCGACGGGATTTGGTGTGGACCGACGAACAAAACCTGGTGGCAGGTTATTTCACCTCGCGCACGATGGCTCAGTTTGTTGTCGTCGAGCCCCAATCGACGACGGCTGCCATTCGCGTGGTGGAATCGCCAAATGGTTCGCCGCCGGAAGTGGTCAACGAATTGGGAATGGACATTGAGCGGCTGGCGTTGTGCGACTCGCGGGGCAACCTATTTGAAATCGTCAATCTGGCGGTTGGGCAGAAGGCAACGGCAACTGAAATGGACAAGGGTCAAGTCGGCGCGGAATGGCGCACTCGGTATCGCGCCGCGCGTCCGGCATTTCCCGAGGGTTTTAACCCGAATTCTTTGGACGACGTTTCGGAGTTTTTCTCGAGCGGAATGTGGCGGCCAGCGACTAGCGGTCCGGCGCCCACTTTCGAGACCAGCGTGCTGGAGACCGGAATTCGCGCATCGCTGGATCAAGACTTCGAATCGCTGACTCCTGGTTCATTCGTGGCAATTCTGCCGCGGTCGCCGTTTGTCTCGTTGGGAGTCGATGTGGTCGGGACGGAGTCCGGATTCCATGTCGTCGCGGGAAGGTGGTAAGCGATGTCCGGGAACGGCAAACCGATGATTGCGTTACGGCGCGTGCATCGTTTCTTCGGGCCGACGCGCGCCGTGAACGACATTTCGTTTGAAGTGCATCAGGGGGAGGTGTTTGGCTACATTGGTCCCAATGGCGCCGGGAAGACAACGAGTATGCGGATTCTCGCGACGCTCGACTTGCCCACCTACGGTGACGCGCTGGTCGATGGTTTCTCGGTCGTGAATGATCCGGATCGCGTGCGGCGCCGGCTCGGATTCATGCCGGACACTTTCGGCACTTACCACAACGTCAATTGCCGCGAGTATCTCGACTTTTTCGCCCGCGCGTACGGGCTCATGGGGTCGGACCGGACACGAGCGCTACGGCATGTCATGGGCTTCACCGGTCTGGACAAGCTGGCGGAGAAGCCAATTCGCGGGCTCTCGAAGGGGATGAAGCAGCGGCTTTGCCTAGGCCGCGCGATGATCCACGATCCGGCGGTTCTGATCCTCGACGAACCTGCGGCAGGGCTCGATCCGCGCGCGCGGATCGAATTGCGACAGATGATTCGCGAATTGGCGGATCGCGGCAAAACAATTCTGGTCAGCTCGCACATTCTCACGGAACTGGCCGAGATGTGCGATCGCGTCGGCATCATCGAAGTGGGGCGGCTCATCGCCGTAGGCTCGGTCGACGAAATCCATCGCGCTGGGCCGGCCGAAGTGGATGCGAAGACTGACATCAAGCTGCGTCTACTCGGCAGCGTCCCAGGCGCCCTGGAATGGTTGCAGCAGCGGGCCGGCGTCCGCGATGTGCGCCTCGACGGTGAATTGTTGCGATTGTCGCTGGACGGTGATCGAGCGCAGCAGGCCGCGCTGCTGCGCGATCTGATCGCGGCCGGATTTGAGGTGTCTGACTTCGGAGGCCACACCAAGTCGTTGGAAGAGGTCTTTTTGCACGTCACGCGCGGAGCAGTTCAATGACGAACGTGGATTGGGGCACAACTCCGTTTCAGGAGGAACCACCGGTTCACGTCGTTCCGACGGCGCCCAAGGCCCTGGCTTGGTGGCCGCGCGTCGAAGCAGGGCTCGAGCGGGCCAGCGAGTGGCTGAATCCAATTCTGGTCAAAGAGGCCCGCCAGGCGCTGAAGAGCCGGCAGTTCGTGGTCACGTTTACTCTCCTGTTGATCTTTGGCTGGGGGTGGTCGCTGGCGGGCATCGCGATGTTGTCGCAAGCGGCGTATTACGCGCCCGGAGGGCGGTTCATGCTGACGGGGTACTTCCTGATCCTGGCGGTACCGTTAATTGTGATTGTTCCGTTTTCGGCGTTTCGCTCTCTGGCGGCGGAACGGGAGGATGGCACTTTCGAGCTGCTCTCCATTACAACTTTGCGAGCGCGGCAAATCATCAGTGGCAAACTCGGCAGCTCCATCGTGCAAATGGCCGTGTACTATTCGGCTTTGGCGCCGTGCATCGCATTCACCTATTTGCTGCGCGGCATCGACGTGCTGACGATCGGATTGATGTTATTTTACACCTTTCTGGTTTCCGTCCTCCTGTCGCAGTTCGGCTTGATTATCGCGACGGTCACGCGTTCCCCGCATTGGCAAGTTTTATTGTCGGTGCTGCTCATCCTGTTTCTCGCGTGGTGTGATCTGATCGCCAGCTACTGCCTGGTGGCGATGATCTACGCTACGGGATCGATGGAGTTCGACAACTTTT
>CAZFLF010000162.1:0-9626 GCA_964519825.1 uncultured Pirellulaceae bacterium
AGTCACTCGCCGCCGCGCGTACTCGCTGAACCCACGTAGCTTGGAATGTGTTGGAGCGCGACTGCTGATTCTTGGAACTTAAACGTTTGTTGGAACGCGCCGTTTCGGTCTGTGAATCGCCGCAGCATCAGCCAGCCGCCAAAAGGTTCGCTGCATTCCGGAACACGGAATTACTGGACTCTGTCTCTTTCGCACGCGATCTTGCCTCAGGCGACATTCGCCGAGGATTGTCCTTTTTTCTACTTATCAGGAATCGAATGATGTCACCTCGAAAAACCGGCTTCACATTGGTTGAGCTGTTGGTCGTGATTGCGATCATCGGCATTCTGGTCGCCCTATTACTACCCGCCGTGCAAGCGGCTCGTGAATCGGCGCGCCGCACGCAGTGCAACAACAATCTCAAACAGATTGGCATAGCGATGCACAATTATCACGATGTCTTCAAGACATTTCCGTTCGGAAAAGGAGCGAGCTACCTTGGCGCAGCCGGATACGCTCGCTGGTCCGCTCATGCGTTGCTGTTGCCGTTTATTGAACAAGGTCCGCTCCATAGCACTATCGACTTTAAATTCGCGCCGGCGACTCCTGGGATGGGTGGCGTGATCAACTTCATGCCTCCCTACACCAATCCCGGCAATATCAATCTGGTGGCCAGTCAGACAGCCGTATCGGGCTTCATCTGCCCGTCGGACATCTCGATTAGCGTCACCGGTTGGCCGGGACAGAATAACTATGCTGCCAATCAAGGAGGCTGGTTATGCGACCGTTCGGATCAAATGGCCGGCCCGAACGATGTCTCCCCCACCGAAACCCAGACCGGTGTTTTGTATTTCCTCAGTCAGGTCCGCATGGCGGACATCGTGGATGGCAGCAGCAACACAATGGCATTTAGCGAGAAGCTGCGCGGAAACGGCAATCCCACTCCTCGTCGCGACATATTCGTGATTCCAAACCAAACCTCCTTACAGGCGACCTATCAAACGTGTTCGACGATCAACCCGTTGACGGCCACCCCCTTAACGAGCAAATGGGGCTGGAGTTGGGTGATGGGGGAGAATTGCTGCACGCTTTACAACCACGTCTCCGGGCCGAACACGTTGAGCTGTGCGGGACTGCCGTTCCCCGGCACCATGACGAACATGTCGATGCAGGTGTCAGCGAGCAGCGCACATCCTGGCGGAGTAATCGCGTTGTTGTGCGATTCTTCGGTGCGATTCATGACTCAAACGGTCGACCTGACCACGTGGCGCGCGATTGGAACGCGAGCCGGAGGAGAGACGAACACCGATGTCCCGTAGCCAATTCGC
This sequence comes from uncultured Pirellulaceae bacterium, assembly GCA_964519825.1. Taxonomy (GTDB): domain Bacteria; phylum Planctomycetota; class Planctomycetia; order Pirellulales; family Pirellulaceae; genus CAZFLF01. The sequence continues at coordinate 1,308 of CAZFLF010000162.1, forward strand.
GATACCCCTCTGGGTTGTCCTGGCAGCGATGGTGGCGGGAGATGCCGGTTGTTCAAAATCCGATCCGAGTCGCTACATTCCGACGACGGCCGTCGCGCAGGACGCGCTCCGGGCCGCGTTGGAAGCGTGGCGAAATGGCGAACCACCGGGAGCGGTGACTTCGTACCGGGTTCCGATTCAAGTCGCCGATTCTCTCCGCCGACCCGGCCAAAAGCTGAAGTCATTTGACATACTCGGTGAGGTCTCCGAGGACGGTGGCCGGCGCTTTCAAGTGCGGTTGAGCCTGGAGCAACCGGAAGCGGAGGAAAAGGTGCAGTTCATCGTTGTGGGACTCGATCCGTTGTGGGTATTTCGCCGCGAGGATTACGACATGGTCATCCATTGGGAGCATTCATCGTCGCCTGCTCCCAGTGGTCCTACGTCGAATCCGCCCGCCGCAGGATCGGCTGGGTCTTGATGAGGCCCACAGTATGAATGACCCACCTGTGACATTGGATCACCCGTCTCCACCCCCGGCGGGGGACAGCGCTCGGCCTCCGCGACCGATGAGGTGGTCGCAAGCGGGCAACGTGTTGTTGTCGGCGATACGAGTCGCCTACGTGCGGCTCCGTTTTCTGTTGCTGCTGGCAGTATTAGCGGTCGTCATCGGACGCTGGGATGATTTTCGTGCGTGGACCGACGACGGACTCGACCGATTATTGGGCAGCGCCGTCGCGCCGAAGACGATTTCTCCCGATACGGAATTCTTCTGCCCAATGTGTCCTGGAGTCGTAACGCGATGGCCTGAAAAGTGTCCGGTCTGCAAGATGCCGTTGGTTCGCCGCAAGAAAGGGGACAGTGCAATCTTGCCGAACGGAGTCATCGCCAGGATGCAGTTAACTCCCTACCGCGTTCAATTAGCCGGTGTACGAACCGCTCCGGTCACCTACCGATCTCTTGCTACGGAAGTCCGGAGTGTGGGGCGAATCAACGACTCACAGGGGGGTCTCCGATCAGCCGTGGTCCAAGTGAGTTCTCTCGATGCGCCGTTTGTCCGCGTTGGCCACCAGGCGCGGATTGGAGTTGCCGGTGGCGAGAGTACACGCTTTTGGGTCGCCACCGTCACGAAGATTCATAACGGACCGCTAGTTGCCGGACCGAACACTGAGGCGAACGCGGCGGAAGGAACCGTTCCGGAAAGAAAAAATCCGGAGAGTGCAGATCCGGAAAGAGCAGATCCGGACGGTCGAGTTGGCGAGGCACGATGGGTAACGCTGGAAGCCGCTGACGAGCAGCCCTGGCCCACTCCGAACACCGCCTGCGTGGCCACGATCGCAGCGCCGCTCGCCGAACGCGAACCGTTTGCTTCGATACCCCACTCGGCGCCCCCGCTCTCAGCACAGGAACTGCGGACTGTCTATCGGTGTTCGGACCACACGGAGTACCTGTTCTTGACCGCAGGAAAATGCCCGTTCGACGAAAACGATCTCGAACCGGATTCGTTGGCCGATGATGAACGGGTCGAGTGGTGGTGTCCGGCCCATTCAGCAGTTACTGCAAAGACTGCGGGGGAGTCCTGCGCACCATGTGATGGTCTGGCGTTGGTGCCGCGCGTCGTAACCTACCGGCCAGCCGGGAAAGTGCTGGCGGTGCCCGATACAGCTGTGGTCGAGGCCGGTTCCCTGCCGATCGTCTTTGTAGAAACGGGGCCCGGGATGTTTGATGGGCGCGTCGTGGAAGTCGGCCCTGCGTCGGAAGGATTTTTGTCCGTGGCGCGCGGGTTGGCGAACGGTGAACGAGTGGTCGTAACGGGTGCCTTCCTGCTGGATGCTGAAACACGATTGAATCCAGCCGTGGCGTCGGCTTATTTTGGAGCCACAACGGGCTCGGAGGGATCTGCGGCTACACCAGCTACCGCCGTAGCACGGGCGGACACGGCCATCAATGGACTCGACCGATTTTCGCTGACACCGCGCGATCGGGCGATGGCTTCTCAGCAGCGGACGTGTCCGGTGACACACCTGCCGCTTGGCTCCATGGGAGCGCCGATTCCGGTTGTGCTGCCGGACCGGACGTTCTACTTGTGCTGCGAAGGTTGTCGCGCTCAACTGCCCAAACGGACACAAACTGCGGCTGAGCCGAGGCACACACCGTGATCGACCGCATAATCGAGTTTTCAATTCGTCGCCGTTGGCTGCTTATATTCTTGGGCACGGCGCTGGCGGTGACGGGTGTTGCGGCGGTCTTTCACACACCCATCGACGCCATACCCGACCTCTCGGAAACACAAATCATCGTCCATACCGAATGGCCCGGTCATGGGCCGCTGGAGGTTCAACAGTCGGTGACCGTGCCACTGTCGGAACGGCTGCACGGACTGGAAGGAATTCGCACCGTACGTGGCTCGAGCGACGCCGACCTTTCGTGGATCCATGTGATTTTCGACGATGGCACCCCCCTGCCGGTTGCTCGTCGGCGTGTGGAAGAACGGTTGGTGGACAGCAAGGCTGCACTTCCAGCCGAGGCGCACTCTCGGCTGGCTCCGGATGCGCCGGCCACCGGACAAGTGTTCTGGTACACGGTGGAAAGTCAGGGACACGGATTGGAGGAGTTACGCTCCATTCAAGACCACCTGATTCGAGATCGACTGGCGGCGATACCAGGCGTGGCAGAAGTTGCCAGCGTCGGTGGATTTCACAGCGAGTACCAAGTGGCCTTGCACCCGCTCGAGGTCGCTGGACTTAGGCTGAGCGTGGATGACATCGTGCACCAGATCCGCGCCGCACCGCAGTCAGAGATTACTACCGATCATCTGCGACACCTCCCGATTCGGACGCCCGATGGCGCCAGCGTGGCGCTGTCGCAGCTGGCAGACGTTGGCCGTCACCCGGCGGTCCGTTACGGAGCGTTCGAAAAGGACGGAAACGAAGTCGTTGGCGGTGTCGTTCTGATTCGCCACGGCGCAGACCCACTCCGAGTCATTCAGCGCTTGCGTACGGCCATCGATGAGATGGCGGGGAGCCTGCCCGCCGGCGTGCGGATCGCCACCGCCTACGACCGCACCGCGCTCATTCGCGGCGCAACGACGACCGTGGCAACCGCATTGCTCGAAGCAATGTTGACTGCCGGAATTTGCATTGTCGTCGTAACGCGGCACCTGCGAGCATCGCTGGTCACCTTGTTGACGTTGCCGCTGGCAGTGTTATCCGCGTTTTCGGCGCTGTGGTTGATTCGCTGGTCGGGCTGGCTCGACGTGCAAATCAACATGATGTCGCTGGCCGGGATCACAATCTCGATTGGCGTACTCGTGGATTCGTCCATTGTAATGGCTGAAAATGTGATGCATCGGTTGCACGATCAGTTTGGTGAGCAGCCGGTGCGGGGGGACGTCTCGGATACCGTAGTCGATGCGTGTCGCGTGGTCGGCCGGCCGATCTTTTTTTCCGTGCTGATCATGTTGCTGTCGTTCTTGCCCGTATTCGCGATGGAAGGGCTGGAAGGAAAGATGTTCCGCCCCCTGGCCATCACGAAGAGCCTGGCTCTAGCGGCCGCGGCGATCCTGGCTGTGACGCTGGTACCGGCACTGTGTGCGCTGCTGATCCGTGGCCGAATGATTGCCGAACGCCAGAGCCGAATCGTGAGCAGCTTGATCGACGTGTATCGGCCTATACTGCAATTCTCGCTCGGGCAGCCCCTTCCGTTGTTTCTGGTACTGGCCGCAACATTGTTGCCGGGCGCAGCGGCGTTCGGCGATCGGCGAATTTATCTGGGGACGGTTGCTGTCGTAGTTACCGGAGTGTGGCTGGCCGCTCGATCGACCTGGTCGCGGTGGCTCGCGATCGGTTCGACGATAGTTGCTTCTTTGATTTTGCACAGCGTGATATCGCCGTTGGAGCGTGAATTTCTCACGCCGCTGGATGAAGGCACAGCGATGGACATGCCGATTTCGATTCCCGGAATCGCGATGGGACAGGCAATCGACGACTTGAAGGCGCGCAACATGGTGTTGTGCCGCTATCCCGAAGTCGAAATGGTGATGGGCAAAGTGGGTCGCGCCGACACACCGACCGATCCCGCGCCGCTCGATATGATCGAAACCATGATCAACTTTCGCCCGCGCGAGTTCTGGCCGCGCCGGCGTCTGGCGGAAACGGCTGCGCAGCGTGATCTGGCCTGGATTATGGACCAGTTGATCACTCGTGGCGCCTTTTCGTCACTCCGCGATGCGGCAACACGCCAATCGCTGTTGAACGAGGCCGAACCGGCAATCCTGAATGAGTTCCATGCCGTGCTCCGTGAGTACGCTTATCAGAGAAATCAAGATTGCATCCGCGACTCGGCCCAGGCCTGTCTACTGCGGTTGGCGCAGGAAGTCGCCGGATCGTCCGACGCTGCAGTGATTGCCACCACGGCATCGCGTGTTCCTGTGACGGTAGTGGCTCGCTTCGCCGACGATTGGCCGGGGGATATGATTCCGGAAATAGTTCGGCTGATGCTCGCTCCGCGACCAACGACCCTGCCCGCCGACAAGGTTCCACCAGCCACTGCTTCGCTCCCCATCAGCGCGGAATCCCTGGCGCGGTGTCGGCGGCTTGTCCTGGCAGAGCGTCGCGGCGTTTGGCAGCGCCACTTGCGGCAATTGAACAGCGAATTGCGGCAGCGTTCAGCGCCGACGTTCGTATTCCTGGCTTTGCGGCAGTTGCTGTCGCAGGGGAACCTGCGCGATCCCGTATTGCGAGGCGAAGTCACGCGGCTGCGCGGCTATCAACAGCCTCCTACGCGGGGGTCGCGCCGGACCCATCACGGCACTATTGAGCCGGCCCCGCCCGATGTCGATCCGACGCCGGCCTTCGACGCCTGTGCTGCCGACCTCGCGCGCCACCTGGCTCGGCAGATGGTATTGCAGGTCAGTTCGCGGTCGGAGATTGCGGGTTTCGACGGCGAGATGGACGCCGCGGTCACGATGCCCGGGTGGACCAACGTCTGGACGATGCCCATTCAAAACCGTGTGGATATGTTGGCCACAGGCGTGAACACGACGGTCGGAATCCGAGTGTTGGGGAAAAATCTCGACGCCGTGGTGGCCGCCGGGGAACGCATCGCCGAAGTGGTGCGGCAAGTGCCGGGTGCTTCCGGCGTTGTGTCCGATCCGGTTCGAGGAAAGCGCGAGTTGATCGTGAACTGGAGCCCCGATCGCGCCGCGGCGCTGGGTCTGAATCCCGCCACGGTGCAGGCGGCGGTCGACGCCGCACAGAGCGGAATCATCGCTGTCGGATCTCCCGACTCGTCCCGGACGAACGTCGTTCGTGTGCAGTTCGATTCCACATGGAGAGGAGACGCCGATCAGTTGAAACGATTGCCGCTGTGGTCATCCACCGCGTCCTCGATTGTTGACCTGGGGCAATTCGCTGCCGTGACGCGCGTGGAGGTCCCCGCCAGCATGAAAAGTGAGAACGGATTGTCGCGGAATTACGTCCGACTCAATGTCCGCGACCGCGATGCCACGGAGTTTGTCCGCGAGGCTCGACAGGCCGTCACCGAACGCGTCGTTCTGCCGGCCGGAGTAACGCTGGAGTGGACCGGCGAATTCGAGCAGCAACTGCGCGCTCAACGACGGCTGCAAGTGATGTTGCCGACGGTATTGCTCGTGATCTTCGTTGTCCTGTGGTTGACCTACCAAGATCTGGCGGACGCGACCCTGATGCTGTTGGCCGCGCCGGGCGCGTTAGCCGGCGGCGTACTCATGCAATGGTTTCTGGGATACAAACTATCGGTGACGGTCGCGGTAGGCTACATCGCCTGTTTGGGCATGGCCACTTCGACCGGAATTATCATGCTTGTGTACCTCCGGCAGGCAATCAGCGATGCCGGCGGGTTGGAGCGATTGAGCCTCGACGAGCTGCGAACTGTCGTGTTGAATGGCGCGGTTTGCCGGTTGCGGCCCAAACTTCTCACGGAAGTCACGACCATTCTCGGATTGGCTCCGATGCTGTGGGCCACCGGTGTCGGTGCCGAAGTAATCCGACCGATGGCCGCACCGGTGCTGGGCGGGCTCCTGGTTGCCGACGAAGTTATCGATTTGCTCTTGCCCGTGCTGTTCTTCTGGGTTCGCCGCAACCGCTGGAAACGGCTGCGGCAGAGCACGAGAATCTCCGCGGACTCATCCGTACAGAACTCTTATCCACGAAAGGATCATTCTGATGCACTCGTCTCCTCAACTGGGTAGTGGCGCGCGACCCGTCCGCGCCCTGCGATGGACCGCCTGGATCGTCCTTGCCGCAATATCCGTCGGATGTGGACAGCCTCGTGCTCCAAGCGACTACGTTCCCGCGCCAGTTCAGGCTCGGCAGGCGGTCGAACAGATGTTGGAAGCCTGGCGCAGTGGCGATACCGCGAAACCAGAATTTCAGTTTTCCGGCAACGGCCCCCGCGTCCAAGTCTTTGACAAGGAGCGGGCCAGCGGGCGAAAACTGGCCAAATTTGAAGTCGTCCGTGAGCTGCCGGAAGAACCCAACCGGCCGCGACAGATTGCCGTGAAGCTGATATTTGACGGCAATAACGCGGAAGTTGAAGCGACGTATCACGTTGTCGGGATCGATCCGCTCTTGATCTTTCGCGACAGTGAATACAAGCAAGCCAGCGGAATGAACTAACTTATCCCGCTGGACAAACATCTTTCTTGAATTCCTAGACTATCGCAAGTATTCTAAAACCAAGTTCCATATGGCCTTCCGCGCGGTCAGGGTCAGGGCCAGTTCGCGCGGGCCTCGCATTCGTGCCACATCCGTAAGCCGGAGTGCCGCCAACGAGCGTGGCAAAGGCTGTCAACACAAGGAGTTTTGGTCATGCAGAGTCGCACGTCGGTGCCATCTCTTTTCATTCGGTATGGGTCGTGGTCGTTGTTGGCCCTGCTGGTCTTTGTGCATGGCGGATTGGTATTCGCCGGGTTTCAGGGATTTCGAACCAGCTCGGTGGGTGGTATTTCCATCAACGTCGAGGGAGTCGTTGGTCCGCCGAGCGTCGACGGTCAAAAGAAGCATCTGGAGGAATTGCGTAAGGTGATTAAGGCCCCGTCGGGCGAACTCACCGCCCCGGTTGAGCTGCGCATGATTTCACTACGTGGATTGGAAGCAGCTTGCCAGGATGCTGTAAAAAACAATTTCGGAAAGATGCCGGACGAGGTTCGGTTCCTCGCCGGTTTGCAACGCATTCAATACGTGTTTGTCTACCCGGAAGATAATGACATCGTGCTGGCCGGGCCGGGCGAAGGTTGGAAAGTGGACGACACGGCCAATGTGGTGGGTGTCACCACCGGTCGTCCGGTGCTGCAACTGGATGATCTCTTGGTCGCTTTGCGGAGCGTGGACGAAGCGCGACGCGGTGGCATTACCGTTTCGATCGATCCGACCGAGGAAGGGACGCGGCGTCTCAATCGCATGCTGTCTCAACAGCCTCCGCGCGGCGGGCTGACACCGGCGATGGAGGAGGCCATGAAGAAGGAATTCGGTCCGCAGACGATCACGATCGCTGGCGTCCCCGCAAGCAGCCATTTTGCGCGTGTGCTCGTCGCTGCCGATTACCGCATGAAGCGCCTCGCGATGAACATTGATCGATCGCCCGTGAAAGGCTTGCCGAGCTATGTCGAGATGATTCGCAATCTCAGTACGAGCGCGATCAACAACTCCACGCCGCGCTGGTGGCTGGCTTGCAATTATCAACCGCTGGCCGCCAGTGAAGATGGTTTGGCTTGGGAACTCCGCGGGCCTGGCGTCAAGGCTATGACGGAGGACGAAGTCGTCACAGCCGACGGCAAACGCAAGGAACTAGGCAAGACGAGCCCGGCCGCGCAGAAGTGGTCGGATGCGATGACCACTAAGTATGACGCTCTCTCCGGCGCAGACCCGGTGTTCGGCGAGTTGCGGAATCTCATGGACATGTGCGTCGTGGCCGCCCTGATGCAAAAAGAACATCTGTGGGAAAAAGCGGGGCTGAGTATCCCGTTATTGACCGACTCGAGCAGCGAACTCAAAACCGAAGTCTGGTATTCGCCAAAATCAGTCACTCCAGAGGTCAGTTTCCTCAAAGCCAAGAACGGATTGATCGTCACGGCATCCGGCGGCGTCGCGATCGAATCGTGGCAAGTCGCGGATCGTAAGGAAACGGTGGCCGCAGTGGCGGAGATTCGCAAGAAGGCCGATCAAGGAAAACGCAAATCGTTGTGGTGGCAGTAAACGTCCACCCAGTCGTTTAACCGCAAGCCGCAGGCGTGCGCTGTGGCAGTGTAGTGCGGAGCTCGGCGCCGCAATTCATGACGCGGAGCGGCGTACCACACTAGAACGC
>CAZFLF010000163.1:0-9620 GCA_964519825.1 uncultured Pirellulaceae bacterium
CCATTGGGGGGCATCTTGAGCCCATTTTCGTGTCGGACCGCCTGCAGCAACCGACTCTCCTCCGCCCGTGGCGCCAGGACGGCCCCCGACTTACCTCCGCGTCGCAGTCCCTCCTTCGAATCCAACCGCAACCCAGCCTTCGCCGCCGGTCCGGAGTGGCACTTCTGGCAACGATCCACCAATAACGGTCTTACTCGTTCTTCGAAGTGCTTTTCCGCAGCTTCGTCGGCGGCTGCCACGACCGAGCTGGCAGCGAGCGCCAACACGAGTCCCGCAATTCGGAGTTGATCGAGCATGGGTGACGATGGCCTTTTTGTGAAATGTCCGAGCCGGACGGTTTAGTTCTCCGTCGTTTAACGGCAAGCCGGAGGCGTACGCTTTGGTGCCAATTTGGAGTGCGGTGGCTTGACGCCGCTTTGGATCGCGCAAAGTTGGACGCCTGTTTCAACGAAAGCGGTGTCAAGCCACCGCACTCCAAAGGTTCGCCTCCGGCTTGCCGTTAAACGAAATGCGTCCGAGGCTGACCGCTCCGGCTCGTCTGCTCGTTATTTTATTTACCGTCGAGCGCACGGCGCAGCAAGTTGTGTGTGATGCGTTGCACGCGTGGGTCGGGACCGTGTGGGCGGCTCCAGTGGGACCATGGGAGCATATGCCCGGGGGGACTGGAAAGCCCTTGGGACCAGAAAATAGTCGACGCGTTGAACACGAAATTACCTTTGGGACCGGGATAAATGGTCGCAGTCCAATGCTGTGGGCGCGTGCCCCCCTGCAAGGCGGTCCCTTCCGCCACGATCTCCAAGCCGGGGAGGTCTGTGGGCGGATCGCCGTGATACTCCCAGCCAATGAGACCCGGAATGCGATCTCCCTGCTTCATCTCGGTCCCCTCGAAAATCCAATGCTCCGGCCGAGTGCAAATCCAATCACCGCCGCCGTTGACCGGATCGACGTTGCGAGCGCCGATGAGATAGCCTTCGTCGGGTCCGCGATGCGGGAAGGGACCGTTGAGCTTTTCACGCAGCTCGGCGAGTCGATAGCTCCCACCGTACGGTCCGCCACGAAACATGATCCGGTTGGGTCGGCCGTCGCCGCTAGGCCTGAGCGGTGTGACCCAGCAGACCGAATTGCCGGAGAAAAACAACAAGTTGACCCCCGCATCACGCATCTTCACGACGCTGTTGTATTGGCGGATGTCCCAGTACTCGTCATGCCCAACGCTCAGAAACGCTTTGCACTTCAAACCATGATCGGGCGCGAGCATGTCGCTGTTCGAGCAATACGTGACATCGTAGCCGTGCTGCTCAAGCCAGTACCCCATCGGAAACTCAAAGCACAGCCATTCGCCCGAGCCGATTGATTGCGGGTTCTCATAGATTTGAGCGTACTTGGCATACGGCCGATCGAAACTGACGTCCGCCCACGGACCTTCGCCACCTTTGGGATGTGTGTAGACGGAGAAATTGTCGGGCCAGCGGTTGTAAGCCTGCCAGGTATTGTCAGAACATTGCACCAGGATGTCCGCCGGGCGGTCGTCGCGCACAATGAACACGACGTAGCTCTGCCAATAACCGAGCGCCGGATCGTCAGCCAACTGGCTCAGCCGCCCCAGATAAACTCCGCTTGGCCAATCTTCGGGAATCTTCAGCGTCGTGGCAGCTTCCCAGCGGCACTCGTGCAGATTTTTTTCACCGATGGCCGGAACAGGTTGCTTTTGGCCTGGAAACGGTCCCAGGGTTGTCATCAGCCGCGCTCCGCGTCCGCCGTAGAAACCGGTCCGGAAGATCTCGATGCGGAATGGGCGCGGCGGATCCACCGACACGAGGATGTCAAGCGACTCGCCCGCCGCCACACTCTGTTTCGAGCAATACCCTTCAATCAACGGCGACCGAAAACCGAGATTCTTGTCGAGACGCACTCGCGTCAGCTGCCAATCGAGTGATCCGGGTTTGCGGTTCTCTTCCTGAATGAGATTAGGGCGCCGGGTCGACGGCGGTGGATCGTCCGCTCGGACTTGCCCACTTTGGAGTCGCCCTCCGAGTGCTGCGATCGCTCCCGCTGCGGCGCCTTTCAGTAGATCGCGTCGCGGCAGATGTCCATCACGCTTGGTTTCATCAGTCGTCATATGGGCGTCCATCTAAACGAAAATGCGCCGGTACCGACGCTTACTTGCCCTGCTCCAGCGCCAAATCCACGCCGATCGTCGAGACGGTGACTTCGGCTGGTATGACACCTGGGTCGATAAAGTCAATCGACTCGCGACATATCCCTAAACCTTTGCGTTGACGAAAGGATCGATTAGTTCGGCAACCAACGTGGAGGGTGATTGTAATTGACATTCGTCTGATGGTCATCGAGCTTGTATTCACGGAGAATCACATGGCGAACAATGTCCCAGGTGGTGCAAGCCATTCGAAAGTCACACACGCGCGCCGTATTAAGATCGCCCGCGAAACAGTTTCTTCAGCGCATGGCGCGCGGCGTCACTTGTGAAATCGGCGTCTGTGGGTTTCTTGGAGGCGGGTGCCGCAGGTGGCTTTGCGCCCAAAGTTTTGGGATCAAAGATCGTGGTGCCAAAGCTGCCGATCGAATGTCCGGGTGGAGGCTGTCCCGAGTCGGTCGTTGTCCGTTTGGCGTCGTCGGATTCGAGCGTCAACGGTTCATCCTCGAAATGCACCAACTCGTCGAGCGTCATCCGAGTCGGATCGATGTCGGGTCTCGTTGGTTCGGCGGCAGGAAGTGCGGCTACCGTCGACTCGGTTTCCGGCGACACCAGCAGCTCAAGTTCCATCTCGCCTATCCGCAATCGATCTCCCTCGTTGAGGGTCGTCGCTTCCTCGATACGGCTACCATTCACAAACGTGCCGTTTCGGCTGCACAAGTCGCGTACGACGATCCCATTGGGTTCATGGCGCAGCTCACAATGCAGGCGGCTGACTTGGTTGCTACTCAATCGCAATTCACACGTTTCGGCTCGACCAATGACGAACGGCCAAGCCAACGCCTTGAGTCGCTGGCCAGCATGCGAACCGCTGCACACTCGAAACATGGCCAAGGCCATTCCATCGATTCTCCCGCTGTCGGAACTGAAGTCGCCGACTCCATGTTGTAGGCCGATTTGTAAAAGTCCGGTGAGGATTCTGCTAAGAAGTTCAACAATCGAACTTGATCCAGGTACCTCCCGCTTGTGGTCGCGATTCCGCCTCACGGTTTTCACCGATTATTCATTCGTTCTTCATGATCCACTTCGCATAATCCTCGCTGTCAAAGCGACTATGCAAGAGCACCGGGAAAGCAAAACTGACGGACAATCGTGTGACCCGAATAACATCGCCTACAAAAACTCATCGGGCGACAGCGGTTCGCTGGTTCCTTCCGGTCCTATTCTTCTTGATCGCCCTGTCGGTCTATTTCAACGCGATTTCCACGCCGTTTGTGTTTGACGATCTGGAATCGATTGTCAGCAACAAGTCTTTGAAAGTGTTTTCGTGGCGTGAGGTCTGGCGCCAGCAGCGGGGTTTTGGTTTTTGGACGCTGTCGTGGAATCGAGCAATCTCGGGTCTGAACCCGCCGTCCTATCACTTCACCAACATTTTGATCCACACCGTGGCCGCGTTGTGCTTGAGCGGGATCGTCCGGCGGACGTTAACTCACGACTTGTTCGACGAACGTCTGAAACGGGACGCGGAATGGTTGGCTTGGCTGTCCGGAGTGATTTGGTTGGTGCATCCGCTAAACACCGAATCGGTCACGTATGTCATCCAACGTTTCGAGTCCCTGATGGGGTGCCTGGCCTTGGTCGGGTTATATGCATTGGCTCGCAGCCGTCGGGCAAAGTTTGCTTGGCCGTGGTTGCTGGCTTCTTTATTGGCGTTGCTGCTTGGTGCGCGTACCAAGGAAGCGATGATTGCGGTGCCGGTGATGTACGTGTGGTACGACCGCGTCTTTCTGTCGAGTTCGTGGCGCGAGCTGCTGCGGCGTCGCGGCTGGTATTACGTTTGCGTGACGACAATGTGGCTGTCGTTCTACGGGGCATTGTTCTTTCAAGTGGCGAGCGCCGCCGGACTGAAGATTGCCGCCACACCCGTTGCGCCTGGTACATCAACAGCGGAAGCGCCGGCTGCTGAAAACCTGGGGATCGTCGCGGGTTTGACCCCCCTGCGCTATTTGGCGTCACAGCCGGGGGTGATCTTGCATTATTTACGACTCGCCGTTTGGCCTGACCGATTGTGTGTCGACTACGTTTGGCCCCTACCCAGTTCCGCGTGGCAGGTTGTGCTTCCCGGCGTGGTGATCGTCATTGGAGTGAGTATCACCGTTTGGTTGACATGGTTCCGGCCAGCATGGGGTTTTCTCATGGGCTGGTTTTGGATCAACTTGGCCCCCCGCTCCTCCCTACTGCCGCGCTCCGATCTGGCCGTCGAGCATCGAATGTACTTGCCGCTGGCAGCCCTCGTCGTGGCTGCGACATTGATCGTGTACAAGCTCCTACGGACGGTCCAGGAACGATCACCTGCGGCGAACAGGATTGGGAAGTTTGTGGGCTGGAGTGCGGGCCTGGTTGTCATTGTTGCGCTGGGTATCCGCACTCATCTCCGCAATGACGACTATCAAACGCCTCAGGAATTATGGAGCGCGACTCTGGCAGTATCGCCGCACAATCCGCGGGCCATGAGCAATCTCGGTTTGGCGCTGTTTGACATCGGTCGGACCGACGAGGCAATTCAGTGGTATCGACGGGCGATTCAACAAGAATCGCTGCTCCAGTACGACCAGTTTGCGCTATTCAATCTTGGAAATGCCCTGGTGCACCAGCAGCGGTTTTCAGAGGCGATTCAAGCCTTTGAGAATACGCTCTCGATCGCTCCCAAATTCGCCGCTGCACAGAACAACCTGGCCTATGTTTGCCTTGAGTTGGGACAATTGGAGTTGGCGCGACAGCATGCTCGGCGGGCAGTCGACCTGGACTCGAAGTTCGCCGGTGCGCGTTTGAATCTGGGTATCGCGGCGAGACGTCTCGGACAACTCGCCGAAGCCGAAATGCAATTGCAACTGTCGGTGACCTTGGACCCGGAATCCGCCGCGGCGCAACATCAACTCGGACTGCTGCTGGCCGATCTGGGGAAACCGCAGGCTGCTCAGCGATGTTTCGAGAAGGCCTTGGAATTGGACGATAAACGCTGCCAGTCGTACGTCGCGCTGGCCGATCTTCTGCGGGGGCTCGGGCGATTTGCCTCGGCCGTCGGGCCACGCCAGTCGGCTCTGGCACTACGTCCCCACGACTCCACATTGCCGATCGAATTGGCACGCGACTTGGCTGCGAGCGGCAAGCACGCTGAGGCGCGCGACCTGCTGCGACAAACCATCGTCCGCGATCCGGCAAACATCGAAGCGTGGTTGGTGCTAGGAGATGTGTGGGCCGCGGCCGGTGACTGGCCAACGGCAATCGGTCAGTACCGTCAAGCGAAGTCCACGTTTGCGGCCGATGAACGGCCGTATCTGAAATTGGCGGTCGCGCTGGAAGCCATGCGCGACGTCGACGCGGCGCGACTTGAATTGGAAGGCGCGATGGCGGTTGCACCGCGCTCCGAAGCTGTAATCCGGCAACTCGCGGAATTCTGGTTGCGAAGAAGAGAGCCGGCCAAAGCAATCGAAAGTTGCGAACGTGGCATCGCGGTTCATCCAGATTCCTGCCACTTGTTGACAATCTATGGAGTTGCATTGGAAACGGATGGTGACATCCGCCGCGCTGCGTCCGCGTATTCTCAAGCGATCGCGAAGAATCCGGGGTTCACGACCGCGAGAATTCATCTCGCTGCTTGCCTAATGGCAGAAGGACGGCTCGCCGAGGCAGTGACTCAATATGACGAAGCGTTGCGGTTCGATTCGCGTAACATCAGTGTTCATAACAACCTGGCGAATCTGTTGGCACGAATGGGCCAACCTGCTCAGGCCATTGCCCACTACGAACAAGCCTTGGCAATCGACCCACAATTTGGGCTAGCCCGCGCCAATCTGATTCGTGTCCGCGAGTTTCTCAAGCGGCAGTGATCGACAAGAAAAACGTGCTATCGTTTAACCGCAAGCCGCAGGCGAGCGCTGATTAGTGTGGTACGCCGCTCCGCGGCGTGAATTGCGACGCGGAGCGGCGCACCGCATTGCCAACACGCTCGCCTGCGGCTTGCGGTTAAACGACCAAATGTCTCATCGAGTAATCCGCAACAAACCTGGTGAGAGAATTACGATGAAACCGAAAGTGTTATTTCTATGCACGGGCAATTCCTGCCGGAGCCAAATGGCCGAAGGGTGGGCCCGTCACCTATTGGGGGACCTCATCGAGCCGTATTCTGCCGGAATTGAGGCACACGGGATGAACGCGAACGCCGTGCAAGTGATGCGTGAAGCTGGTGTGGACATAACCGGTCAACACTCCAAGTTGGCCAGCATGTTGGGGGACGTGCCATTCGATTTAGTGATCACTGTCTGTGGTCATGCCAATGAGAATTGCCCCGTGTTTCTGACGCAGGCGCGTGTCGTGCACGTTGGCTTTGATGATCCACCCAAGTTGGCGAAAAACGCGGCGAGTCCCCAGGAAGCTCTCAGCCACTACCGCCGCGTTCGCGACGAGATCAGACGGTTCATCGCCTCGGAGCTGATGGGGAAGCATATTCTTCCGACCGGCTGACATCGCCAGCGAAGTGCGAATGCAAGCCAATGCCATTGAGTGACTGCTTCGCTGCAGAGCCGGTAATTTCCCGATGTGCCGCCCGCAGATCGAAACAGGCTACCTCACGTTCGTTCCGAAGTAGCAACTTTCCGTTGTAGACCGCCGGCGCGCTGAAGCACGGCGGCTTCAATAGAGGTTCAGAAAGCGCGGAGTATTCGCAGCCGTCCTCGCCGGACGACAACAGCGCGAGCCGGCCGGTCTCGCTGAACACCAGTAGTTGATTCGAAAACGAAAGCAGACAACCACGATCCAAATCGGATTTCCATTTCCACAGCCATTCTCCCGTGCTCAGAGAGACACATCCCAGAACGTGCTCGCGCGCGGAGAAACCAATCACATTGCCGTCGCGGCAAATCAAGTTGTTGTGTTGGCTGTCGAGCGAGCGCCGATCGCTCCACAGAGTTGCATAGTCGCCATCCGGCAAGACGCGAACGCACATTGCTCCCAGTTGATACGCCGAAGCAAACACGAGATCGTCAGACACCACCGGGGTCGTGGCGATCAAGATGTCTGGGTTTTTTGGCCGAAACGGTATCCGCCAGCGAACGCGTCCATTCGCGGGGTCCAGCGAAACGAGTCCCTCGTCCGTGTGAACGAAGACGTGTCGTTGTCCGTGGATCGTCGCGGCGACTGGTGTGGCGTATCCGCGCCGGTCGTTCGTCGCGGTCCAGACGGTTCGCCCGTTATTCCGGTCGAGCGCCACAATACCGGTGTTGGGGCGACTCCCGCCGATTGCGACGATCAACACGTTGCCCTCCAAGAGTGGACTCGTTCCAACCGGAAACATTGAGGCGGGAGCGTCGAATTCGCTCAACAAATCCCGGTGCCAAATCAACGATCCGTCGGCAAGTCTCAGGACATGGAGCTCCCCTTCGGCCCCTAGTGCGAAGACCTGCTCTCCGTTGACGACCGGAGTACTGTAGGGCCCATTGCTGTAATCGGCTTGGCAAATGAAATGCGTTGAATAGCGGTACTCCCACTGTCGGACGCCGTCAGCCACCGAGAGGCTCTCGATCACCTCGTGGTCTCCTTGCCGTTGCAGGACGATTACGTGACCACCACTAACGACCGGCGAACTGTAGCCGCGACCGACGGCTGTGTTCCATACCCGCTTCGGTCCGGACGCGTTCCAGCGAGATTGCGGATTGGGGAGCGCAACATGTCCGTCGTGAGTTGGACCAAACAAATTGGGCCACTGCGAATCCGACGCGGTTTCTATCGCCACGCCCACAAGTGATGCGACAGCAGTTTCGGCCGGCGAGTCCGCCCCCGTTTGGCGTGAGATCAGAACTATCCAAACCGCGATCGCCGCGATGACGAACAGCGAACAACTCAGCAGCCAACATTGGCGTAGCGGTCGGAGTGGTTTCGTCGCGTCGTACTTCATGGTTAGTGGCCGCGCGCAAAAAGAAACCCTCTCGCGGCCGGGGTGATGACCGTGAGAGGGTGGCGAGAAGTCAGCCAGGTCAATAACCGCCTCGTGCGTGCGAGGTGTCATTGACCTGGACTGACGAGGCTCTCGCATAGCGATTCGAGGTTTTTCTAGGTGACCTCGTTTCCGAATATCCTTGGTTCAGGTTCGGCAGCCGCACTTCTGAGTCAACGGGCAGCGGCTGTTTGGTATTTGTATCGGTGGTTGTGAAGTTCTCATGAGGGAAAGTTGAGGACTGGAAGAAAAACGGGAACCTTGCCATTCCGCTTCGGCACTGTGATTGTTATGGGTAAGGTTGTCGCGTGTTGAAAGAACCCGGCGCGGAGCGACCGGGCCACAATGGGCGGCTAGCGATTTCGCCGGGTCGACACCTGCGAGTCGGCGACTCGTTTTTCGATTTGCACCTTTTGCAAACTTGCCGGAAGGTGCGGCAGCGCCTTCTCGTACCAGTCACAAGCCCGCAGGCGGGCACTGGATCGTTCCAGGTCGACCACGGCTTTTTCCGACCAGTTCCACCACTGATCGGCCAGCCCGGCCTGTTCATCGGCCTTAGCCGGTTGACGCAGTTCGAGTGTAGCCAGTGCACGAAGCGCTTCGTCATCACCCCGTGCGAGCATCGGCAGGCCGCGATCCCATTCCTGTTTGATCAAACAAAAGTAGCGGCCGACCGCGGCATTGGCCGTCGGATCATCCGGCTCCCGGAGAAACTGGTGAACTCGATCGGAGACCTTCGTGTACGCCCGTTTCGCGTCGAGCAGTTTCTCTTCCCGCTCAAAAACGACTCTCTCCCAGCCGTCCTTCTTTCCCCGGCGCGCCGCGTTCATTGCCAGTTTGAACAGCTGGCGAGCGTCATCGAAGCGGTCGATTCGCAGGGCCTGATCGCCGAGGGCGAGACTATTTTCGTAGAGTTCGTCGAGTTCCGCGGTGCTTTCGATGTTGGCCGCACCTTGCTCGAGGATCGCCAGCTTGGCAGACAGCGCGTCCATCCGAAAGTCGGCTGCCATGCGATCGACGGCCGTGAGTGATGTCACCAGACAGCCAGCCTTGGAAGCAATGTCCCGTGCGGCGCGAAGTAAGACATACCTGCCGACCGGATCCGCGCCGACCTTGGACGCCTCGTCCAGCATCTTCTTGGCAAAGATGCGTTTCTTGTCGCGGCTCGTCGCCATGTTGAATTCTTTGCCATAGAGTTCGCGAACAAGCTTCAAAGCGGCTTCGAGCTGGACTTCGGATGGAACATCGATTCGTCCTTCAGATGCCACATCGTTACCAGATCGAGAGGGGGTTGGGCTTCCGGTGTTGTTATTGACCGAGGCCGGTTCTGAGCCGATCCCTGAGATGCCGGTCGGTCGGCCGGTTGAGGCGGCAACCAAGACTGGGATGCTCGGCACCGTTCCCCCAGCAGCTGGCGCGTCGGCATTCGGCTTGTCGTTGCTCGCGGCGAACCGCGCTACGGGTGTTCTCTCA
>CAZFLF010000164.1:0-9606 GCA_964519825.1 uncultured Pirellulaceae bacterium
GAGCGGTACGGCGCTAGCCGCCGGTGAACCTGCGAAAAACCGGTGGCTAGCGCCAATCCGCTCACCCGGACGCCATGATTCGGATGTCGAATTTTGGATTATTTGTGCAAAGCCGGCTGGCGGTCAAGAGAGGCGTACAGACTTATGACTGACGAAAAAGCCAAACAAAACGCTCGCTCTGACGATTCAGAGCCGTCTGATCCTCTGAGGTTCATCAACGCCTGCAGGAACGGTGATGAGCAGTCCGTACGGGAACTCCTGAACAAGAACCCGATGTTGGTAAACACTGCGGCGAATGACGCGCCGTTGCATTACTCGGTAAGAGAAGGGCACGGACGTATTGTGCAACTCTTGTTGCAGCACGACGCCGATCCGAACTCTGTGACGCATAACATCTGGGGACACCGACTGAGCACCCTCGACCTCGCGAAAGCCCGCGGCTTCGATAACGTCGTGGCGTTGGTCGAAGAAGCAGTCAGCAAGAAGCACCGGCGTTCGTTATCCGACGGTCCCCTGCATCGCGCGCTCAAAGAGAATGACCTCAACGGCATCAAGGCAGAATTGGAGAAAGACCCCTCTCTGGTCAACACCATCGACGACAATGGGAATACTCCTCTTCATCGAGCCGCAGAAGCAGAAGACTCGGAAGACACAACGGAGTTCGTCAAATTCCTTTTGGACCATGGTGCTGAGATTGACGTCACCAACAGTCTTGGTTTCACGCCAGTCTATTTGACCCTCTTCCGAAATAGTGGATATACCTTTGCCCGTCCCCGCTGGGGGCTAACGGAGCTCTTGATTGCCAGGGGCGCGGAATACGACATCAATCTGGCCTCGGCAAAAGGGGACATCGACCAAGTCAGAGAGTTTCTGGCGAAAGACGCTGGCGCGGTTCATTTTCAGGCGCCGTGCAAAAAAAGGCCTCTGTCGTGCGCGGCTGAGTTTGGGCACCGCGACATTGTCGAATTGCTCTTGGAGTCGGGCGCGGATCCCAACGCACAAGAGGCTGAGGCGTACTGCACGTTTCCGCTTGTCGCGGCTGTCTTAAGAAACGACCTTGCAATGGTAGAAATGCTACTTGAGCACGGTGCCAATCCGAATGCACAGACCGTTGGCGCTGAGGTGGCTCTTGGCAATGCTATTGAGAACAGCAACACGGAAATGGCGAACCTGATTGCGTCCTACGGGGGGGCTCAGCCGGTTCACTGCTACGCTTGGGCCGGTGATGTTGTCACACTCGCAGCCGTGCTGAATGAGAATCCTGCGTTGGCTTTGCAAGCCGTCTACATTCCGAATCCAGAGAGACCGAAAGAAGCCGCGTACGCTTTGAGACTGGCTCTGCATCACGGTCTCGATCCCAAACAGATCAGTAATTGGTCACTCTTTCGTGCCAGCGGCAATGCGGACCTGTTGCGAGCATTCCTCGACGCCGGCGCGAATCCCAACGTTTCTGCCGGCGAAGGGCGCACGCTTCTGCATTACCTCGCGGCCAATTCGTCCGCGCAGGAATCGGTACATGTACTGCTTGAATTCGGGGCCGACATCAACGCCCGCGACGAAATTTTCCGTGGGACGCCCCTAACGTGGGCCGTAATTGGCGGTAATCGGGAGATGGTGGAATTCTTTCTGGAAAAGGGCGCAGCGATTGATCTACCGGGTGACGAAAGGTGGACCACTCCCCGCTTTTGGGCAGAGTATCTTCGACACACAGAAATCGTCCAAGTGCTTTCCAAAGCAACGGGGCCGAAGCAGGAGCCTTGAGGCAAACTGCCAATGCCATTGAAATCATGGCTTGCAGAACGGGAGACAAACCGTCCGTTCGACTGCGGTCGCACGTGTCACGCAGTAGCGCCCGTATACAGCGGAGAAATCACATTTCCGTTCAGCAGGTGGTGCGTGCGACGGAGCGGATCGGTCACGGAGGTTTGATGGCTAACCCCCAGCGCATTGAAAAGGGTTGTGCAGACATCGGCTGGCGACCAGGAGCGCGATACCGGATAGGCGGCAATGGAATCGGACTGTCCCACGACCTGGCCGCCACGCACTCCGGCCCCGCCAAAAAAGAGCGAAATAAGAATGAGCCCAATGTCACGTCCCGGTACAGTCTTGCCGGGCAGTTTCGAAACCCTGGGAGTCCGACCGAACTCACCCATGACAATCACCAAGCTCTGATCGAGCAAGCCGCTGGCAATTAAATCGTCGGTCAACGCCGCCAATCCCTGATCGAGCTGCGGCAACAGCGTATTCTTTAACCGCACCCAGTTATCGACGTGTGTATCCCACGTCTGCACGATGCCCATCGTCGCCTGAACGATCGGCACCCCGGCTTCGCTCAAGTGTCGCGACAACAGCAGCGACGGACCAAATTTGTTGCGACCGTACCGATCACGGACAGCCGCCAGTTCTTGATCGATCTCAAAACCATGAGCGATCCGGGTGGAGGTCAACAAATTGATCGCCAAATCTTGCTGTTCACGAAATGATGTTGCACGACCGCTACCAGTCAGAGACGATCGACCGCGACTTAGCTCGTCCAACCGGCCGCGAGGCGACCGCAGGCGCTGTACGGTCACGTCTATCGAAATCTGACTCCAATGGCGGCCTCAAATTAAGACATCAGAATCAGGTAGAATTGGCTCGGCGGACAAATGAAATGTGTGTACAATTGGCCACTTCCAATGACTTCGACGGTGATCTGTTTCGATTGCAAATAACTACACAACAACCACTTAAGTTATGTCTCTCGACGTGCTCCACGAGCGTATGGCTTGGCCGCATGCAACCACTGTCATACGGCCACAAGGAGCCGGACCAAAGATTCTTTTGGAGCTCGCGCGACAGAAAATTGAACGGACGCTTCAGGCATTAGTTGCGAGTAACGTAACTGTCCGGGTCGGCTTGCTAACAAAGAATCCGTTCGCGTCGACAACGGAGGCGCCCATTGCGGTCGTCTGCGAATTCAGTCGGCCCGTTAGCGCAAAAGTTTGTTCAACCGCGCACCGTCTCGCATGGAATTTTGCTCGTACGCCGTTGTTGGTAACAATTGAGCCCCATCAAGCGCGCACATGGAGTTGCTGTGAGCCGCCGATCGATGAGGATCGTGCCTTATTTGGTGTATCTGGTGAGATCGAACAAGCAAGACTTGATCTGACCGTACCATTGAGCCCATCCGAACAAGCGGCTCATGCTTTATACTGGGTTCGCTTGACGACAGGTGAATTCTATAGTCGGTTTCCTGATCGATTTAAGCGTGACGGGACTGTGGAACGCGTTCTTTTGGAGGAACTGACCCGAGTTCGCCGCCGTCTTAAACGTCAAGATCTCTCCGATGACATAATCCATGACTTGCTCGCCCGTGTAGTATTCGCTCAATTTCTTTGCGACCGAAAGGACGCTGATGGACGGGCAGCGATCAATCCGTCGTTGCTATCGAAACTACGCGCCGAGGGAAACTTAACTCAAGAGCATTCAATGCTCGCTACCATACTCGGCGATTACGATGATGCGTATCGGTTCTTTCGATGGTTGAACGATAAGTTCAATGGGGATCTATTTCCGGGAAAAGGAGGTACAGAAGCCAATCGTGAAGCTGAATGGCAAGCCGAAATGGCGATAGTCAGACCGCATCACTTGCAAACCCTCGCTGACTTCATTGAAGGAAGACTGCAGAGTAGACAACGACTACTTTGGCGAGTTTATTGCTTTGACGTAATTCCTTTAGAGTTTATTAGCAGTATCTACGAGGAATTTGTAAGACAAAGTGGAGCACACTACACACCCTCATTTCTCGTCGATTTCATGCTTGACGAGGTGCTGCCGTGGGAAAGCGAAGAATGGGACTTAAAGATCCTCGATCCTGCATGCGGCTCGGGTATTTTTCTCGTCAAAGTTTTTCAGCGCCTCATTCATAGATGGAAGAATGCCCATCCAGGAGAAAAGCCGACTCCAGAACTCTTGCGGCGGATTCTCGAACGCAACCTATTTGGTGTTGACATCGATCCCCATGCCGTCCGGGTCGCGTCATTCAGTCTGTACTTGACAATGTGCGATGAGCTCGATCCCAAAAGCTATCTGAAAAACACAAAGTTTCCTCGATTACGAGAACGAACCCTGATACATGCGGATTTCTTTCGTGAGGAACTTCATCCGCACAAGGATGAAAACGATGTTCGTGCGTTTGATCTTGTCATTGGAAATGCACCTTGGGGGCAAAACACTGCAACAGACTTGGCATATCAATGGGCAAACCATCCGGAGCGACGATGGCCCATCGCGAACAACGCCATTGGAACATTGTTTCTGGCGAAGGCAGCGTCCTTGACCAAGCAATCTGGTCGTGTCTCAATGATTCAGCCGGCGAGTTCCCTCTTATTCAACCGCAGTGGTCCCGCCAATCGCTTTCGCGAAAGGCTATTTTCAGAATTCAAGATCGAGGAAGTCGTGAATCTGTCTACTCTACGGTTCGAATTATTCGAGAACGCAACGTCGCCTCCCTGCATCGTAACTATGCGGCCCATCAAACCAGACGGTGAGCCCTTATTATACATTTCACCAAAACAGGCCAAGCCCGCTGGCGGAACCGATGTTGCTGAGAGCAGCTACACAGTTGTAATCGAGCCTCACGACATCTCCCGTGTTTGGCCCGATGAAGCGGTATCGGACTCATTTGTCTGGACCGCATTAGCATGGGGAGGCAGACGAGATTTACATCTGCTGAATCGACTTTCGGAACATACGACTTTCGAAGAACTCAGAAAACGTCGTGCCATCCACTCTCGCGAAGGAATGATTCGTGGTGATCGGGGACAGCGACAGGATCAGATTTGTGGCAGACATATTCTAGAAGTAGACGATTTCCCCGATGGGGTATTTCTCTATCTCGATGCGTCAGCGCTTCCAATCAATGAGGACCCTTGGACTCACTCGAGGGACTCAACGTCCTACGAGGCATTCCAGTTCCCCCAATTGGTCATTAAACAAGGTTGGACAGTCTCCACCGAGCGATTTCGCGCCGTAATTGTTACGAATCCTGCGCAGGAGGGCGTTATCTGTTCACAAAGCTACATTTCGGTGCACTGTCCGATAGGGGAAAGCAAGATCCTTGAATCCGCCGCACTATCCTACAACAGCAGTATTGCCGTTTATTTCTTGCTTCTCAGTAGCGGACGGTTGGCGTCGTATCGACCAGAACCGCTTGTAGAAGAAATGCGCAGTGTGCCGCTCGCAAACGTGACACATGGTGTACTAGACGGGCTCTCATCGGTTGAAGAAGTCGATGATCGAGTGAAAGAGCTATTTGGTCTTCGCGATGCCGAATGGGTTTTGGTTGAAGATCTATGCAAGTATACGTTGCCTGATTTCAAAGGAGATGAAACGTCGCCCGGTCGCCAACCAACCAATCGATACGGCCGCAAAGAGTGCTTTCCTGACGAGGAGCCACACCTAACAGCCTATTGCGAATACTTCCTTCGAGTTTTGAGGGCGGGATTTGGGCAAGACAAAGCGATTTCCGCAACGATCTTTCAGGATGCACATGACACCAATTTGCCAGTACGACTCGTTGCAATTCATTTGGAGAAAAGCGGCGACAACGACATCATTGTTCAACGGATTGATTCATTTGAACTTTGCACAACGCTGCTCGAACTTAATGAAAAGTTTCTCCATACAGGGGACACGCGCCGGGGAGGAGTTTTCTTTCAGCGAGTCGCATTGGTCTATGTCAACATACAGATAGACATGCGAGAGGTTCCTACTATTTACATCGTCAAACCTGATCGGATTCGATATTGGACGCGATCAGCAGCGCTGCGAGATGCAGATGAAGTGGCTGCGGACGTCCAAGTGTGGAATGAAGTGAACTCCGCAGCGACAGGTAGGCACAAATCAAAATGATCCGAGCTACCTATCTCGAACATCGATGGCCAGATGCTCCTGTATTTCAACAAGTCGCCAGCCGGTGGAGCGCCGATCACTCCTATCTTCTCTTGGCTATGGTTTGGCGTGGTTATGACTTGCTTGTTAAGCATGACCTGCACGAGGTTGTCTTTTCACAAGATTTTGAGGCAAAAGAAGAATCGCTAAACTTCCTACTCGCTATAAGGATTGATCAGTGCAAGACTGGCGACGAGCCATTTTGTGTCACCCACCAGCCTCCTGAACAAACAAAGCGAAAACGAGGAAGGGGCAGATCGCCACAACCCGACATTGGGTTCGCATTATATGACTGTCCTCGAACTATTTGGCCAATCGAAGGAAAAGTATTGGACACAGAGTCAGCCGTCACCTCCTATATTCTCGATCTTCAGTCCAATCTTCTCACTGGAAGATATGCAACGTTTTCAAGCGAAGGTGCAATGGTCGGATATCTTTTCAAGGGTGATCCAGCCGTCGCGTTCGTAAACATTGGCAGTGATCTTCGTCTCGAACTTTCCGATCACCCTCATTTTCTCGAAAGAGCACATAAAACTTCTGAACACCAACGAGACTCAACAGATGTGAAGGTGCCTCCGCACTTTATCTGCCACCACCTCCTTCTGAGGATTGGTAATCTGTGAGCCATCCTTGAGTCCTTCATGGAAGGAATTCCGACACCCTGAATCTGCAGAGGCTTCGCGGCGAATGCGCGACATAAGTGGTTTCCGGTGAATGACATCGACGGCCGATTTGCGCCGTTTCCGCTGGAGATTTAGACTGTCTGATTTCTGTGGTTTCGGGTTCGCTCGCGACGACATTTTCCGCGGGACGCCATTAACGTGGGCCGTTATCGGCGGTAATCGGGAGATGGTGGAATTCTTTCTCGAAAATGGCGCAGTGATTGATTTACGGGATGACGAAAAGTGGACCACGCCCCGTTTTTGGGCGGAATACCTTCGACATACAGAAATCGTCAAAGTGCTTTCCGAATCACAGGGTCCGAAGCAGGGGCGTTGAGGGGTGCATCAATTAGCACGTCGTGGCCCCGGAGGAGCCAGGCCCCCATCTTTCAGTCCCTTGAAATCCCCGCCATTGTCGACGCCATTATCCAATACCGAATAAATCACCCAGCCCTCTTCAGTGCGATTCAACTTCAGCGGTTCGCCCGAATACGGATCGGTCGTCGCCTCCTTCGGCAGAGCCAAGTCTGCCAACCCACTGCCCTCGCGCCCGTGCACTTCTTGAAACTGCGTGATCGCATTGAAAATCCGCAGCCCCCTCATCATCGTTAGCGATCTCGCATGGGCTTGATGGGCCGCTATCAGCGCAGGCTGCAGTAAGTCCCCCAACGCGCCAGATCCGCTGGATGGCGGACGTGAATCGCCCACACCAAGCTCTTTTCGGACTTCGTACCACGGTCGAGCAGCCAGTCCAAGTGGCCGGTCATACGCATTCAATCCGTTGACGAAATGTGACCGCACGGGCCACCCAACAACAAATCCCAGCCAGGCC
The DNA here is from genome assembly GCA_964519825.1 of uncultured Pirellulaceae bacterium. GTDB lineage: Bacteria > Planctomycetota > Planctomycetia > Pirellulales > Pirellulaceae > CAZFLF01. The sequence goes on from CAZFLF010000164.1 coordinate 7,429, forward strand.
GGCTGGATATGACTCGCCGAGCTGACCGTGATGGAAGTGCTAATGGCCTGTTCACTTTTTAAAGCGCGAACGAGCCGTTGCGGGTCATCGTATCGGGCCAGCTCCTCGTCGAGCGCTAATCGAGCACGGGTTGGTATCGGGCGTCGATCCAGCGCGTCATAGATTCCTTCGATTACATTGCCGCGCGCCCCTTGTGAAACCAGAAAGCTAACCAGTCCCGGTTCGAATTCGTGTAACCGGGTGAGCTGGAGTATCTGTTTGCCGCGCTCGACGGCCGATTCGGAATCGCCGTCGCTCACTAGAATCGCCATCTTCCAGCCTGTGAATCGTGCTGCAATACGAATGTTGTGTTGCTCCATCAGCCTGGCCATGAATTCACGGGAGTCGAGTGTGAAGTCGGCTAACGAAGCATACTGCTCGCATGCGGATGCATCGGCGATTCCCTGATCGATCTCGGGAAACTTATCCACAATCGCGCGGATGGCCGCAATTTGATCAGGCGCGGGTAAGTCGCCACGATCGCGACCCTCAGCGTAGACTTTGCCGATTGGCGTGTTGAAGAATCTGCCATGCTCTATGGAGAATGCGAGGAGTTGCGCTGAGATCCGCTGCAAGACTGCAGCCGCGTTTTTGTCATCTGGAATTGGCTCAGGTGCGAGGTCGGCTATCGAGGCTGGGTCCCCCGCCGAGCGAATGCTGGCGATTTTTGCCCGCAGCCGTAATTCGACGCGCCAGGCGAAAACTGCATTGACGATCAATAACACCGATACCAACAAACCAATTCCAATCGCACACCGCTTCCAAAATCGTTTGCTACGGAGAAACGCTGGCATATTTAACCCTTTCCTCGGTTGGAAATCGCGTGCACCGACTTTCGCTGGATTGCCGCATCAATTGTCAGCAGTTCATCGTCCGTCAATGTCCAGCCGGCGACTTCGGCCAGATGGCGCGCGAAGCGGCTCGCCGTCGAGGCATCGGTCGCCTCGGCCACGTTGACTGCCGTTTCGACCAGCGACTCTCGCGACCGATCGTGGACCAGTTGATTCTGTTGACGCGTCGCTGGCGGTGGCCAAGGCAATCCAACGGACGCATTCATGCCGACTCCCAAGACCAGCAGCATTATCGTTGCCCGACCAAACCGGCGGTCCCACCGCGCGGTGGCCAGCTCGCGATGCACGTGGCTCAACACGGCCTGGCGTAACTCGAAAGGCACGCTTGGTAGTGGCAATTTTGCGAGTTTCGATTCTATGATTTCTAGCGAATCCTTTTCCATGTTGTCACTTTGTCTGCCTGGTGAGCCAACCACGTAACGACTCCAGCGCCCGCCGGTATTGTGTGGCCACCGTGGCCTGAGGCCGACCGACTATGTTGGCGATCTCGCGGAACGTCAGCCCGCCGTAAATCTTCAGTTCTACCGTTTCACGATCCACCGCGTTCAAGCGCGCCAGGGCCACACCGACCATCTCGACTTCGTCATTTTGTTGGCACGCATAATTCCCATCTGCGAGAACCTCTTCATCCGGCAGTGCTTGCACAATAATTCGTCGGTTTCGACATGCTTCTCGCGCTGCCTCGTTGCGTCCAATCTCGTACAAGTACGCGACCGGATTCTCGACCGTGCGAAACCGATTTCGACTCTTTACAGCTCGCAAGAATGCGGTCTGCAGCACGTCTGCCGCGGCTTCACGCGAGCCAAGACGTGCCACCAAATACAGGTGCAACCCATCGGCGCAAGCGTCGTACAGTTCGGCAAACGCGGCTTCGTCGCCGCGGGCCAGTCGGGCTGCCAGGTCTTGCATGCGCGTGTCATTCATCGGCGTATATGATATGGACCAATCGCGGGCGAACATTTATTCAACAATCCTGGTAGATTTCACCAAGTTGTCGATATTCACACGCATCGCGATCCCGCCGAGATTGATCGATGCGACGGCTTGATCAGATTCATCCGAGCCAACGCTGGTCTGGCTTGCGTAGATCCGATCGCATCCGTCACAGTTCTCCGATCAACTTTGCCGCTCCTGCACGCAAGTGGCTTAATTCGGGCGATATGCCCTTGTCTCCCATCAATTCCACGGAAGACTGGGGGTCAGATTTGGGTTTTTGGTTTTTTGCGATGCGAAAAACCAAAAAACCAAATCTGAGAAAGCGCCGGGATAAACCGGCTTGGAGTCGAGA
>CAZFLF010000165.1:0-9597 GCA_964519825.1 uncultured Pirellulaceae bacterium
CTAACCTCTAACCTCTAACCTCTAACCTCTAACCTCTAACCTCTAACCTCTGACCACTTTCCTCATGCTTGATCGAAAACTGATCGTCGACAATGCGGCCCTGGTGAAACAAAACTGCGTGAATCGCGGCGCGCGGGCCGATGTGGATCGGCTCGTTGAACTGGAATTGAAACGCCGCAACAAGCTGTTACAGGTTCAGGAACTCAACCGGCAGGCCAACGAAGTTTCCAAGAATATCGGAAAGGCCAAGGATGCGGCTGAACGCGAGGCGCGCAAGGAAGAAGGACGCGCTTTGCGAGAAAAGAAGGACGCCGCACAGGTCGAACACGATCAGTTGGAAGTCGAGATTCTGGCTTTACAGGGGGTCATTCCCAACCTATCGCATCCGCAAGCGCCGGTTGGAGAGACCGATCAATCCAACCTGGAAGTAAAACGGGGCAAGACTTCCGTCCGCGAACTGAATTTCAAACCGCTCGATCACGTGGACCTGGCTGAAAAGCACGATTTGCTCGATCTGGAAGGGGGCGCGCGAACGACCGGACACGGATTCTACTTTCTCAAGAACGAGGCTGTGTTGCTGGACCTGGCCCTCCAGCAATTTGTAATCCACAAGCTGATCGGAAAAGGTTTCACGCCGACCGTGACTCCCGACCTGGCCCAGGACAAGGTGCTCGAGGGAATCGGATTCATCCCACGCGGTCCGGAAACGCAGGTTTACAGTATCGAGAATTCCAACCTGAGCTTGATTGGTACCGCAGAGATCACGTTGGGAGGTCTATTCGCCGATCAAGTTCTGGATGAGGAGCAGTTGCCGATTCGCTTGTGCGGCCTCAGCCATTGTTTTCGTACGGAGGCAGGCGCCCACGGTCGGGCCACGCGCGGCATCTATCGCGTGCATCAGTTCACCAAAGTCGAAATGTTTGCATTCACCCTGCCGGAACAAAGCGACGCAATGCACGAGGAACTGTGCCAACTGGAGTGTGAGATCTTCGACGAGCTGGGGATTCCCTACCGCGTGGTCGATACCGCCACCGGGGACCTAGGGGGCCCGGCGTATCGCAAATTTGATCTGGAGGCCTGGATGCCAGGGCGCGGCGAATGGGGTGAAGTCACAAGTACATCGAATTGCACCGACTACCAGGCTCGGCGACTCAACGTGCGCTTTCGCAAGAAAGCGGAAAAAGGAACGTACTTCGTTCACACGCTAAACGGCACCGCCGTTGCCATCAGCCGCGCGCTGATTGCCGTGTGGGAAAATTACCAACAGTCCGACGGTTCAATTGCTGTTCCAGAAGTGCTGCGACGCTGGGTGGGGAAAGATCGGATCGGTTGAGCGATATTCTTAGGAACTGGAATCAGTATCCAAGAACCTGGCGACGAACTCAGCTTGTTGCGGGGTGAGCGCGTCAAGTGCGACTCGATCGATCCGAGTATTCGCGTCGAGTATCGCAGCCGTTGAAATTTCGGCATGGGCCGAGTCCAGTCGCCCGGGTTCGATGAACGTCGCGCCGAACAAGGAAGCTCCCCGCAAGTCCGCGCCACGCAAATCGCAACCGCTGAAGTTGGCTCCTTCGAGGTCGGCGTTCGTGAGCGACGCATCGCGCAAGTCCGCATCGATAAATCGCGCATTCGACAAGTTGGCTCCGGCGAAACACGCGCCGGATAGCCGAGCCCGTTGGAAGTTGGCGTTGCGCAACAGCGATCCGCGCGCTTGCAAACCCGTTAGCTCGCGATCGGAACCGTCCAAGCCCAACAGGTCGCGGTCGGAAATGTCCCGTTCGGCTAGGATGCGAGCGGCGTCGTGCTTGCTGATGCCGCTGGCCACGAACCGTTCTTCGTGCCACGGATCGGCCCGGTTGTGATAGCCGGCCGACGTCTCCCAATAGCCCAAGCGATCCTCGGCCAGTAATTCGATGCCAGTGAGCCACTTCACACTTTTGTAGAAGTAACGTCCCGGAGTCACGGATCGAACCGGTCCTCCGTGCTCGGACGTGAGCGGTGCCCCAGCGAAGATCAACGCGATGAAGACACCGAGTTGGAGGGCTTCCTCCAGCGGCAGCGACGTGCTGTGACCGCGAGAGCTGTGTGCGACGAACGAAATGAACTTTGCTTCCGTCGTCGGACGCGCGTCGCCTAACAGCGTGGCGAGCGACACTCCGGTGAATTTCGCCCCCAGCATCGACCACCGAGTCACGCAATGGATGTCGATCGAGCGCGTCTCCTGCGGCAACTCGCGAAGCTCGTTCAGCGACCAGCTACGCGGTGCGTCCACGAGTCCCGCGACGCAGACGCGCCAATCGACGGCGGCCGGCGCCGGCTCGCGCTCGCCAACCAGGGGCCACTTCCCAGGCGCGGCAAGTTGTTGTCCCGGCGGTAATCGATCCGAGTTCATGGCTACCTCATCATGCCATCCAACTGAACAGGCGATGTCGGGTCGCGTCATCAAGCCGGCCCGCATATTCACTAATCTCATAGGCCTCCGCGAACTTGATCGCTTCTCCGACTTGCTGGCCGTACGTTGAGACCAGTGCCTCTCGAAAACGGTCCGCGACCGATTGAGCCCGGTGCTTGTACCAAGTGGCCATCCATTCCCGTCGAGCGGCGGCGTTGTCGGGGAGTTGATCTTCGACGCGTAAGTTATACGGCAGCCAGTCGAAGACTTGGGAGGCATGGCATGCGAGCATGTCGACGATCTCCGCGACGAACGGCATCACGTCGAGCACGACGTCGGGCTGCAGCGGAACGGGCTTAGTGAAAAAGTCATTCATGAACGCGACAATCGGATCGGCTCGCAAGGCAGGCACTTCCGGCACGATAGGAGGCACGGTCACCATGTAAGACGCATCCTGGACAGCCAGCCCCACAGCGCGGTGATCGGGATGATAGTCACACGTGCGATGCGTCAGCACGAGGTCGGGAGCGAACTGGCGAATCTCACGGATAATGCGCCGGCGCACATCGAGCGTGGGCTGCAATTCGCCATCCGGAAAGTCCCACACTTCGTATGCGAAGCCGAAGCGGCGCGCGACTTCCGCCGCCTCCGCCCGCCGAATGCGAGTCAGCTCTGCCGGCGGGATCCGATGATGGCCCGCCGCGCCGTTGGTTACTGAGATAATCTTCACGGCATGTCCCAGCCGCCGATAATGAGCCAGCAGCCCTCCCGCGTGAAACTCCGCGTCATCGGGATGCGCCCCCAGGACTAATAAACGAACGGGAATGCCAGGCATGCCTGACTCCTTGCACGAGAATTCACAGGGAACACCCTTCACCGCGTCCAAGTCAACCACTTCTGAAACATTGATTTGACGAAGGGAGTTAGTCGTGTGCGGTTGAAAGCGTCAGCAGTTTTTTTCCAGGCTTCCGCCTGGGTGGGATAGGGATGGATCGTTTTGGCCAGCGTCTTTAGACCTAGCCGTCCGACCATCGCCACCGTCAACTCAGAGAGCATTTCGCCTGCGTGTCGGGCTACCACCGTGGCCCCGACGATCTCGTCGGTTCCTTTGCGGACGTGTACCTTCACGAAGCCCTCCGTTTCGCCGTCGAGGACCGCTCGATCGACTTCATTCAACGGAGTCAGAAAGGTTTGTATTGGGATCCCTTTTGCCTCGGCTTGTTTCTCGTACAGTCCGACGTGTGCGATTTCGGGGTCGGTGTAGGTACACCAAGGGATGATCAGTGCACTGGCCTTGACTCGCCCGAGAAACAGGGAGTTTTGAATGACGATCCGCGCCATGGCGTCGGCGGCATGCGTGAATTTGTAGCGCGAACAGACGTCGCCGGCGGCGTAGATTCGCGGATTCGTCGTCTGCAAGCGATCGCTCACCGTGACGCCGAACTTGTCGTACTGGACGCTGGCCGTTTCGAGCCCGAGATTCTCGACATTAGGTGTCCTTCCCACTCCAACCAGGATTTCGTCCACCACGATGTCATATTGCTCTCCTGGCGTGTCAACGGTCAGACGTTTTCCATCGACCGTTCGGCTAATTCGCAGGTCGTTTCCACAGCATCTCAGTTTGATGCCGTCGCGCAGCATCGACTGTTTGACGATCTCAGCCGCTTCAGGATCTTCGTGCGGCAGGATGCCTTGCCTGGCGGGTTCGATCAGATCGATCTGGCTGCCAAACCGGGCAAACGCCTGGGCCAATTCGCAGCCAACGGGACCGGCACCGATCACTGCCAATCGTCGCGGAAGCTCTGTTAAGCTGAAAACCGTTTCATTGGTCAGATATCCGGTCTCCTGGATGCCAGGGATCTGTGGCTCGGCGGCCCGAGCGCCCGTCGCGATGACCGCTTTGGCAAACCGTAACGTCTGGCCAGCGACTTCGACACGGTCTGGGCCAGTAAAACGGGCATCACCGAAGAACACGTCGACACCCAGGTCGCGGAATCGGCTGGCCGAATCGTGTGGGCTGATCTTGGCTCGCAGCCGCCGCATACGCTCCATGGCGGTGACAAAACTTATCCTCACGCCTGCAGGAACTTCGACGCCGAATTGGCCCGCATCGCGCACGTCCGCCGCGGCCCGCGCGGCGCGTAGCAGTGCCTTCGAGGGGACGCAGCCGACGTTCAGGCAATCGCCCCCCAATAGCGCGCGTTCGATCAAGGCGACTTTCGCGCCCAATCCGGCCGCTCCGGCTGCCGTCACCAGACCGGCTGTTCCCGCCCCAATCACGACCAGGTTGTATCGTCCCTGGGGCGCGGGGTTACTCCAGTCGGGCGGGCGGACGTTCGCTTCGAGTTGTAGATTATGTGCATCCCTCGGCAAAAGCTGGACAAGTTCTGGCATGGTTTTACTTATTCAGGATCAGGCTTATCCATTGCGGAAAGACTTCCTCGAAGTCTGGTGGGAATGAGTGGCTGTCATGGCTCGGGGTAACCCTGTTGACCACTCGGGCGCCGTGCTGGGAATACCAGTTGGCCCACAACTTCGCCGCGGCCAGAGTGCTCGGATGCTCACCGTCGCCGCAGACTGCCACGAACTTGCGCTGACCCAGCAAGGGGGAAGCGGTTCCGGGAGGTTGTATGTCGGTGATACTGCCGGGTGACAAGGCGATTGCACCTGCATATTGTTCCGGATAATTCGCGGCCAGCGATGCAGAAACTGCCGCACCTTGCGAAAAGCCGTATAAGACCACTGCGTCGCGGCGAAATGTGAGGCGATCCGAGAGTTTTGCCAAAGCGTCCTCAATGTGTTGCCGATCGCGTTCCAGATTCTCCGACCAGGTAAAACTTCGCGGGCCGCTGGGTTGTGTGCCGCTTACCGCGATTAGCGCGACCCCCAGATTATTGGCCAAGGATTGGTAGAATTCGTCTCGCCCCAAAAAATTCTTCGCACTATCACCCAAACCGTGCAAGCCGACAACAACCGGAATCGGGCGATCGTTTTGATATCCGGCCGGGATTACATGTTCAATCTGCACGATTGGCTGCGCGCGAAAGTACGCGTTGCAGGATGTGACGAATGTCTGAACCTGCTTCCAGCGCGGATCAGAACGGATCTTCAGAAAGTCGGGGTCGCGCGCCAGGTGACTCGAATCGACTCCCTCTTCGTGCGCGGCACGTTGTAACCAATAGAAGGCCCCATTCGCGTCACCGGTCATTCCATACAAACACGCGAGGTTGTAAATGCCTTCCCCCTGCTCCCGTTGTACTCCCAAATGCTGAAACTGGATGGCCTCCTGAACTCGATCTTCAGACCGTGCCCGATTGGCCAGAGCAAATAACATCCCGGTCTCCATTTCCTTGATGTCATCACCATTCCAATTGCTACTTGGTGCGCGCGGCGGACTTAAATTGAAAACAGCGGGTGGCAAGCTCGTCGGTACGGGGACGGATGCCGCCGGCGGTGCCGGGCCAGCGTTGTTAAGCAGCCGGAATGAATTGAAGAAATGGTCAGCGTGAGATTGTTGGTAGATGGGCTTTGTCGCCAAGAATGCCATCGTATAGGCCCGGTCATCTAGAAAGCATGCCCTGAAGCAAACGATGGTGGTCGTGAATTTCTCCGTCTGCTCGAACATCAGTTCGTGACCGCGGTGTCCCGCGACGGAGCACGGCCCCGAACGGGACACGCGACCTGCAGCACTCGTGATCATGGTTTGCACTTGGGTCTGCCAAGCATTCAAGGCCAATGCCACCTCAGCGTCCGAAAGTGAAGCCGGTAATTGTTCAGCGTTGACAACCGTACAAGGTCCCGCGGCCGACATCGTCGAAACGATTCCGTTTATTCCAATGTTGCCCGCTAAACCGGGAATCGTTATGCCTGGCTTTTGCTTTACAATTTCGACTGCATACCCACCTGGCTGGGAAGTATGCGGAACCCATTCCACACTCCCTGAGAAGCCGGTATTAAACACTCCAGCCGCGCGCATCGATCGCGCCACCCTCCCAGCCACTCCTAGCACGAGAAACACCACAATCAAAGCGGTTCCAATTCCAGTTCCGGTAATTGCCCAGAACGTGCCGCTCTTACCGGTAGATTTTTTCTTCTTCTTGACCGGAACCGCCGCCGCCGTCGTTGGGCTGCCATAGCTCGCATACGATGGCAGGCCGGCAGTTGGAAATGTCTGCGGGGTCGAAGGGACCATGCCTAGTCCGAACGGATCGTTGTCCGGCTGGGTTGTCCCAAAGCCTCCCATAAGTGGATCGACGGGTGCCACTGCAACCGGTTGTTTCGCCGGGCCAACCGGAACGGTCAACGGTGCTCGACACGACGGACAACTCAGTGTCTTGCCGAACAAGTGTGCAGCGGCCTGGAAGCGCTGTCCGCACCGGCAAGTGACTACAACGAACTTGGCCGGAACTGCGGCAACCGGCACCGACGGCGTTACAGGCTTCGCTCGCACGACCCCTGCAGATGGGATCGTCAAGGGACGCTTACACGCCGGGCAAGAAACGGTTCTGCCGCTGAGTTCATCCTTCGCGCTGAATCGGCGACCACACTGACAGGCAACAGCAATTGGCATATATCCACCGTAGAGTGCCGCGATGAATCGTCGATTTCGATCCTTTCCATCCCCTGTTGTCGAAGTGAAGCAAATTAGACAACGGTGGCCTGACACGAGCAATAAAGCTCGGTAAACGTGTGCAGAGCCTCCGCAGCCGAACCGCACTACCTACTCATATGGTAGAAACGGTCGCGTTGTCGAGGTCTTGGACGAAGGTCACTGACATTTCGGAGAAAGGAAAAACAGGAAAGGATCGGAAAAAGAAATGATGATCCCTAGAATTGCTATGATGTCCGTATTCTTGATGCGACATGCCAGAGTCCGTTCGGGAATGAGTGGTGCGTGACGATCTTGGCAAGCACTCGAATAGTCGTCTTTTCACTCAGCCGTTTTCGGCGTAAGGTGACACCCATTTGAAGGGGAAGCAGAAAGTGCCGCCCGACCGGCTTCGATCGGATGATGAATCCACCCTAGTGTTTTCGTGGAGGAATTGTGTCATGTCCAAGCACCGCCACTCTTGCCGGCTGGAACGACCGCTCTGCAGTTTCGCGCTGCCTACTCTCTTGATAGCCCTCGCCGTGTCACCAGTTTCGCTCCCGGCCGCCGACAAGCCGGAGGGCGTGCTGTCGGACGACGGCGACGTGGTGATGGTGGCGAAGGTTCCCGATGCCCTGAAACTCGCGGACTTCGGGAATCATCTGGGGATCGTCCCGGCCAACACGCGGGTCCGGATTCTGGAGACCCGCCGCGATCCGGCAATTCCCACGGGCTGGACCAAAGTCGAAATCCTCGAAGGCGCGTACAAAGGACAATCCGGCTGGGCACTGTCCCAGACGGTGCATGTCCGCAAACAACCTCGCGCGGCCGCAGAGACGTCCGATCAGAAGTCGCGTCGATTGGGAAGAGTAGCCCCCGAACCTGAACCCAAAATTGAGGACGTTCTAGTTCCGCCGCGTGCCACGCATCGCGTAATCAAAGGAATAGGTCTGTGGACAGAACCGTCAGCGCTGACCGCGGCCGGCCAGCAACTTAAGTCGGGGGACTTCGTCGAGAAGACCGAACTTCCCCGAGAGGATGCCGTGACGAGCTTCCTGTGGATCAACGTGCGCGTGCTCAGCGGGGTTCAGGCAAACCAAACCGGGTGGATTCCATCACACGCGTTGAAGGAACTCGTTCCGCCGCATCAGGCCTTGCTGGTGATCTTCGGGGGATTCTTCGACAAGAGTTGGACGGAGAACGTCAAATCATGGGCCAAGGAATTGTCCTATCCAAACACCGTTGTCCGATACTTCGCCCACGACGCCGAGAACCGCGCCGTGCGGGTGATCCTCGAACACCTCAGAGAGAATATGTCTGGCCCCGTCATCATCGTCGGCCACAGTTGGGGGGGCGACACGGCGATGGACGCCGCCAATGCACTCAACAAAGTCGGTCCCGGCGTGAAGATTGAACTGGCCGTTACGCTGGATGCCGTCTCGTGGGGTGACATGCAGCAGAACTTCGGCGGACTTAAAACAAAGAATATTCAGAAATGGATCAATGTCTGGAACAAGGGGACGGGCGTCACTGATCTTGTCGCCACCCTCGGCGGCCATTGGGGAGACGAGACGGGTGCGGAAAACGTCAAGCTCGAACGAGATCAGAACTTCACACATGCGGACTCCGAACGCATGTTCCAAGTCGCGACAGTTCAAACGGCCTTGAAACAGGCGCTCGCCAATCGCATTGAACGCTCCGCCGAAGAACAAGCAGCTATCAAGGGAGAAGTTCCCTCAGACAAAACATTGCCCGCGAAGCCCTGATCGGCGAGCCCGAGAACTGATCAGGTGTCATTTTGGGGAAAGAAAGGAAAATTGGGCATTTGAAGACCGTAGGCAAATCGCCCCATTTTATTCAACCTTCCCCGAAAGAACCCCTGCCTATGTCTGTTCCCTTCGCGGCTGAACTCACGTGGGACGGATCAAAGAGCGACGGACAGGGGAATAAGGGGAAATTCTAAGCACGGCTACTTTCTCCTGTCGCTCGCCGCAACCCGTAGAATGGCGATCTGCCGTTTCGGTGCGTAGACTCAGGCGTCGGCGTTCGCGAATGGCCGGATCGGATTGCGGTGGAGCCAGCAGCATGATTCGCTTAGCAGTGAAGGGGGACGAAGCAACGTGGCACGAGGTCGTGTCTCGGCTACACGGCGCGACGATCGAAAAGTACTGCGATTTCTCCCAAGATCCGACTCCCCCGGCCGCTTGCGACGCGGTGCTGCTCGTTGACGGGAGCCGGCCCGAAACCGGACTGATCGAGCGCTGCTTGACGGCGAAGAAGCACGTTCTTTTGGTCGCGGAATCCTGGTTATCGAGCGACATGCTGGAAACGATATCGCTCACGGCGCGGCAGAGCAGTGTACAACTCGCGGTCGTGAATCCCAATCGCTTTCATCCGTCACGGCAACTGATTCGACAGCAACTCGATTCCCGCAAACTCGGTGAGCCGGGACTCGTGCGGATGCATCGCTGGGAATCGGCGACCGCGAAGAGTGTGGACACAGCACCAGGATTGCCCCCGTCGCTGCTGCGCGATGTTGAACTGGCTTTGTCATTGATGGGCAAACCACCGAACGTAGTCTACGCCGTCGAGCCATCGGCGAATGTTCACCACACCA
>CAZFLF010000166.1:0-9593 GCA_964519825.1 uncultured Pirellulaceae bacterium
CTGTTAGTCGAGGATGACTTGGAGAGTTTCCTCCTCTGTTCGTTTTCACGAAACAACGAATCCGCGGATCAGGTTGTCAATGCACTACACGATATTGACCTCACTTCATGGACTGGCGTGCGAGGAGTTTGTGTTGCATTGCAGTGGCTGGGCCTGAAGAAGTACGCAAGCACCAACGCCGAACTCGTCGATAATGTACGCGTGATCTTTGGAAGTGGCTGGTGGTTCACATTGGACTGGGACTTGGCACAAGCTCGTGGCAAGGATGGTTTCGGAATCTTAGACAGCCTAAGCCACGTATCCAAAGAGTTTAAGTTTGCCGCGGATGCTTCAACCGCTGTTCAAACGCAACAATCAGACAAAGACGAGGTGTTTTCATACACAACCGCATGGCTTCGTGAATTCAATATCCCTCCGAACGATCCTGATTCGGTTGGCCAGTTCATGTCACTCGCGGAAGTGCTTTATTGGATGGGCCACTTGAAGCTAACAAATAATGTGGTAACTGAGTGGCTGCACGAAGATGTGATCGCGAAAGCATGGGCGGCCTTGCCAATTCATTTGTTTGCCGACTTCGCTTGTGGAATCAGTCGGTTCTGCCCCGAGAAATACGAAAGCTGGTTGAATAGCAACCGCAATGCAGTAGAAGTCCGGCTTCGCAAACGCTCGTCGATCCTAGCGCTCATTGAGGAAGACGATTGTCTTGTCGCTCACTTCGCAATCGATATCGACAAGAAGGCATCAGAACTCAGGCCGGTCGAGACTGAGGTAAGTATCAACGACCTGGCGGTCGAACGCGTAGAAGTCATCTCGCGCTGCTTGCCTGGCTATGAAAAATATGGTGCGTCCGGATATGGACACCAAATGACGCTTCTCGGTGACATGGGTGACGACTCGAACAAGCGTATGCCGGTTGAAAACATCACGATGCCCTGGCTGCCCCAGTTTAACGGCCTTGCTCGTGGCGTGGTTGAAGTACGTTTTCGCCCGGAATCATGGGAAGAGTATTTCGGGCAAATTCTTTCCATGCGAAAAAAGGTCATGACCGCATTCCAGGATCTTCGCACAGCGGCCAGAGGCGTTAGCACGAAGGGAGCAGTTGCATTGCACGACACAGCCTCCTGGGATGAATGCAAGAGAATCGTGACGGCCGACTTTTTCTTGCCAAGGATCGCCGTTGATGAATGGGGATTCATTACAGAATCGCGCGCGTCAAAGTTTTCAAATGAGTCCAAAGCAAAAAAGTTTGGTGCAATCTCGACGCTTGATCCGTTCAATAAAGCGATCAACGAATACACGAGAACTGTTAGCAATTTTATGCAACAGTCAATTCATTCGTTGGTGCTCGTGCCCAACCTACGATCTGCGACTACTGAGGCTGCACGGAAAGTAGTACTCGCGAAAGCGAAGGAACTGAATGTCCCCGAAAAATCAATTAGACTTTCTGTGATAAACGGAATCGATGCATGCTCCGCACTACGCGAATTGCATCGCGTTGAACTCCGTCTTATCGAAGAAAGCAAAGACTATGGCGTTGACGAATCGTTTCGTGCAAATGAACTTGACGAGTTTGTTGACACCATGCGTTCGTGGGCTGTGTTTTGCTATCCGGACCAAATCTTGCCAAGGTCAAAGCCTACGAAGAATAAGAATGCGAGGAAAAATCGGCAGCGGGTCGACTTGCGAGATAGCCTGAAGGCAACAACGCACCGGATCGACCAATCGCTCAAGAAGCTAAAATCTGAACGGATTGATGCTCAAATTGTCACCGACAAGATTCTGTGGAATCAAGATTCGACCTTGTGGATCAAATTCGACACTTCACATCCTTTGTGTTCATTGGTAGCAATCGAAAGAATCTGGTTTGCCTTGGTCGACGCGTTCAAGCCGGATCGAAACAAGATCGTTCGAGTCAAAGCAATCGATTGGTTGTGGAAGAAGATTGTCCTGGTGCCTCTCGTACAAGGACGCAGCATGGAGAAACAGGCGTTTGCGAATATGAGTGGAGTCGCATATCCATTGAACGAGAATCCAACGTCACAATTGTGGCGATTCGCTCCCGAACCAATCCCTGACGACGCATGGAACGAACTCGGTTTGGCACATTGGGAGCCACATCCGTCGTGGGTCATTTTCGACCAGTTTGTCGCCGTATACGGAGCCCTGTTCCATCATATTGACCACATGGCCGATTTTACTCGGTGTTCGGTAAAACTTGATGAACTTGGAGAGCAAATCTTTTTGGACTACTTGAAGATTGAACAGAAACGAACGGAGCCCCTATTGCAGGAGACATTTGATTCCTGTGCCCGCCTGCTAACGGAGTTTCCCGAACTGGATGAATCGGTTGTGATCGAACGCCCAAACATTCTGAACTGCTTGAACCTCATCGTAGAGATGGAAAAATCAATCCGTCCAAGCGAGGACTTCGAAGAAAAGGGAGGGTTGACAATTGACGAGATGGCCAATTGGCGTAACAGATTGAAAGCCGGGTTCGCACTCTTGGGTGAAGCACGCTCACTTTGGGTTGCGGATTCGCTCGGATTTGATGAATTCGACTACGGCGGGGTGGCACTGGCAAGGACCCCCTCTGAATGTGTGCCACGGGCGAAAGTTCGACGGTGACGAGTTGGAAGCACGTTCGATGGGTCGTCGAACTTTCAGCCCGGTACGCCCAGCATGGGCGTGAACTTATGGGGTGTAAGTCCCCTGTGTGAAATCGGTATTCTTTGGAGACCGGATTACCAAACGGATCACTCGGGAGAAGCAAACACGAGGCGAAAGCAACTGCGGGGAGGTGACGAACCGTGGGGAGGAAGCTGGAGCCAAGACCTGCGAGGCTACGAACAGGAACCGCATCAAGGCCAAGTGTGAACGGGCGAGCGTGCTGGCCAACGCGAAGCCCCGCCGAAGGAACCCACACAGGTAATTGCGGAGCTTGTGCAGGGACAGTTCACGTTCTTATCTGGGGAGATCTGCCCGACGTGACTGGGAGTAGGGCTTGCCCGAAAGCCAGGACCGTGAATGCCAAAGCAACTCGGTGTCAGGCAGAAGTCAGCAGAGGGCGTAGTATTCAACCCGCAAGGGTTGTCGAAGGCCCGAAGGGAACGAGCAAGTACGTATCCCTGGCAGCTCGCAACGTGGGAGAGGAACCAGACATCCAACATTTCGGGGGAATCTAGACAAGGTAGGAAGTGGCGGCCGCATAGGATGGCCGGAATCGGTCAATCATAAAGTGGACTGCCCATCCATCCCAGATTACGAGAACAAGTTGACTGTCTGGTTATTGCTCTTCTGTCGACAGCGCGCGGTAGGGCCGTTGTGGGTCGAACGCCCCAACGTACGTATCTAAACGTGAAGGCTTGGTGATAGGTCTTCTGCGCATCGCTTTAAGTGCGGGCGGATTCACCCCTCGACGTCGACATTGACCCGCTAAACGGGCCCTTAATTCAGCCTGTTTGAACGTTTCCCCCTCACTACCAGACTTTACTTAAAGACAACAAATTATCGCTGTCGATTGACAAAGTAAACCATTCACATACACTTACGTTGGCGGGAATAAGCACTGCACGAGTTGTCGGGACAATAAGCAATGCCATAGCGCCTCATCGGCGGGTTTCTCAATGCGGCATGGGAGGACGTGAAGGGCCAGCTGCAGCTTGACCGACGCGAAGAAGCGCAGTCGCTGGAGTTCATCGGACACGTGCAGCGCATGCTGAGCCGCATCATTCGCAGCCTTCTCAACAACCCCTCCCGTTCCCTTGGATTGCGCCGGCCAGATCGCCGGCCTTAGTTGAAGGAGCCAGCTCATGACAACCGACCCCGCCTCGCCGCGGATCATCGGCCAGCGGTTGGCCGAGGCAAGGAAAGCCCGTTCCATCAAACAGGAAGACGCCGCTGAACACATCGGCGTGAGCCGTCCCACGTTTATCGCAATGGAAAAAGGGGAACGGGCCGCCAAGCCCGCCGAGATTATCAAGCTGGCTGCGCTCTACGGTCAGGCTGTTAACCATTTCGTCCGCACGATGGAGCCGCTGACCGACTTTCAACCGCACTTCCGGGCGGCGATGGAAAAGGTGAAGCCCGCCGACGCCGAACAGCTCAAGCTTGCGATCGGTGAGTTCAAAGAGTTCGTGGAGAACTATCTCGACCTCGAAAAGCGGATGAAGGCACCGATGCGGATGAATTATCCGCAGCCGGTCGAGCTGAATTCGCACGTCAATGTCAGCGAACTGGCTGAAGACGTGGCCAACCGCGAACGCCAGCGTCTCGGCCTTGGCGACCAGCCCATACCCAACATCCGTAGCCTTCTAGAGTCCGACGTCGGTGTCCGCATCTTCTCCACCCGACTGCCCCGTATGTTCGCGGGCATGTACATCTTCGTGGACGGCCTCGGCGGGTGCATGCTCATCAACAGCGTCCACCCGGCGGACAAGCAGCGAGCTTCGATTTCGCACGAGTACGCCCACCTGATCGTGGACCGCTACACCGCCGGTATCGACTACTTGACCATCATCGGTCGGAAGCCAGCCAACGAGCGGTTCGCAGAATCGTTCGCAATGAGCTTTTTGATGCCTGCGTCGTCGGTGCGGTTCCGATTCAACGAGATCGTGAACACCACGGGCAACTTCCAAGTCGGTGATCTGGTAAAGCTCAAGCATTTTTACTCCGTGTCAATGGAAGCGATAGCGCTCAGGCTGGAATCCCTCGGGCTGCTTAAGCACGGGACGTGGGAGCTGCAGAAAGAGAAGCGTGTGCCCATCCGTGAAGCGGAGAAGCGGCTAGGCCTTGCCGCCGAAACCCGCCCCGAGCCGGCCTACCCGGAGCGATACAAATTCCTCGCTGTACATGCCTATGAGCGCGGCGAGCTGAGCGAGAAGGAGCTGGCCAATTATCTGCGGTGCGACATCTGGGAAGCCCGTCGGGTGATCCAGGAGACGATGGTCAGCGTTGAAGTGGACGCCGAAGGTCGCACTCATCCGATGCAGGCCCACTTCGAAACTTCATTGCTGGCCGATCACTCCTAAGACACGGACCGGAGCCAAATAATGCCGGCCGTCATTCTTGATGCCTGTGGACTCCTGAATCTGTACGCCAGCGGTCGGTTCGTGCCGATACTAACGGAGTTGCGCAACGATTGGTACCTCCCGGCCGCAGTGGAACGAGAGTCCCAGCAATACCGTCGGCCCGACCCGGCCGACGACGAGAAGTTGATCGTCCTGCCAATTGATCTTTTGCCGGCCATCGACGGCGGGATTCTTACTCGGTGTGACTGCGAAAGCGACGAGGAAACGGGACTTTATGTCGAGCTCGCGGCACAAATCGGCGACGACGGGGAATCGATGGGCTTGGCAATCGCGAAGTGTCGAGGATGGTCGGTGCTAACGGACGACAAGAAGGCTGGCAGGATCGCGAACGAATTGGGCGTGGTCGTGGTGACTACTATCGAAGTCATAAAACAGTGGTCCGAGATCGTAAAGCCCAGCGCAGTTGAATTGTCCGTCGTGCTTCAATCCATCGAAAGGTTTGCCAACTATAGACCCGGCCGAGGGGCAGCGAATCTCGACTGGTGGATATCTTCGATGAAAGCAAGCGGCAAGTAATAAATGGTTCATCGGACTAGCGATCGTGTTCTCGCGGAACGGAAAATCTTGGCCAGGCTCCGATTGGACGCAGGATAAGCAAACTGGGCATCATGTTCCTTCGCCTTGCTGCAATACTACATCTGATTGCTGCCCTACCTAGCGCACCGATCGATGTTGCCGATCGCAAGCAACTCTTCATCGATCGCCGCTTCCTCGCCGAGTCGGACAACGTCGAACTCCGCGTCAACCAGGCCCAAAAGCTTGGTCTGCTGCGGGATGAGCAGGACCAACCGCTGCAAGGGCACATCAGCCGCGTCATCGACGAGGACGGCAAGGTCCGTCTTTATCTCGGCGCGGATTCGGTCGAGGTCCTCGAAAGCGACGACGGACTCAAGTTTCGCCGCACGGGCGTCACGCTCTCCGGCGGCGGCTTCACCACGATCTTCGTTGACCCGCACGACCCCGATCGCTCGCGCAAATACAAACTCTTTCACCTGGAGTTCGCCCTGCCGTTCGATCCGGCCAAGCACGGTGTCTACGCCAGCTACTCGGCCGACGGCGTTCACTTCACCAAGGTCGGCCGCGTGCTGCCATTCTTCACCGACAATCCCACGATCGTGCATTGGGACCGACGCCGGGCTTTGCACAAAGAATCTGGATTTCCAAGCATTTGTCTGTGAGCGGTACGGCGCTAGCCGCCGGTGAACTTGCGAAAAACCGGTGGCTAGCGCCATTCCGCTCACCCGGACGCCGTGCTTCGGACGTCAAATTTTGGATTATTTGTGCAAAGCCCAAACGCGTCGGCAAATACGTCATCTACATCCGTGCGTTCTGCTATGACAACGAGAACCAGCGCCGCATCGGCCGCATCGAGACCGACGATCCGCTCCAGCCGTGGCCGTATACGAAGACCGACAACGACCGCATGTTCCCATCGATCGACAACTTGCCCGTCGTCCTCTCGGCCGACAAGGAAGACGACCCGCACTCCGACATCTACTACAACGCGTCGACGATCTACTATTCGAGCGGCCGCCTGCACGACTCGGCCATCCTGCGGCCGGAGTACGACGAAGCGGCCAAGCAGATGGGCGGAGTCGGCGTCGTTCGCCAGCGGCTCGACGGCTTCGTCTCGGCCGACGCCGACCACAAGGGAGGCTGGCTCACCACGCCGCCGATTGTTTTCCGCGGCAACCGGCTGAGGCTGAACATCGACACGGGCTCGATGGGGACGGCGTTCGTGGAACTCCAAGACGCCGACGGCCGCCCGATCCCCGGCTTCACGGTCGCCGACTGCGAAGAAATCGGCGGCAACTTCATCGACCAACAGGTCCACTGGAAATCCAATGCCGACGTTTCCTCACTCGCGGGCAAGCCGATGCGTCTCAAGGTCACACTCAAGCGCGCCAAACTGTATGCCTTTCAATTCACGAAGGAGTAGGCGTGTTCCTGACAAATCGCCGAATCTGTGACAATCGTATGACCGTCCCGCTTTCCGAAATAGTCGATCCCATGTCACACATCCCAGATTCGCATCGAAGGACATACATCCGAGCACTACTGGGCTCCGTCCGTTGAGTGCCGACAACCGCCGTGAGTACAATAGTGCGATGTCACAGCCCGATTCTCTTTCGGCCTTCACGCCATCGGAGGGTGGGACCTCATTGAGCTTGCTGGCCCGCGCCAGTGCCAACGATCCAGCAAGCTGGTGGCAGCTCATCCAAGTCTATAGCCCGCTGGTCTTCTACTGGGCCCGGCGGGGTGGCCTGCGGGACGCGGACTCGGCCGATGTCGTGCAAGAGGTGTGGCAGTCCGTGTCGGCGGCGCTTCCCCGGTTTTACTGCGACGAGCACACGGGGAGTTTTCGCGGCTGGCTGTGGACGATCACGCGCAACAAGCTGCACGATCATTTCCGCGCCCGCGAAGGGAAAGCAGAAGCGGCCGGGGGAAGTGAAGCGCGGGAGTGCTTGGAGAATATTGCGGAAAGCGAACCCCTCGACGAGTCGGGGGCTCAAGATCAGGGACTGTTGCACCGCACGTTAGAACTGATTCGCGGGGAATTCGAGGAACGAACTTGGCGTGCCTTTTGGCGCATGACTGTCGAAAATCGGTCGGCGGCCGAGGTAGGCCAGGAGCTAGGGCTAACCCGTAACGCAGTGCACCAGGCAAAGTTTCGCGTGTTGCGCCGCCTGCGCGAGGAGCTGGCGGGGCTTGTTAAAGTGTAAGTGGCACGGTTCGACGGTTGGCGTAAGGCATCTCCGTTTTGGTTAGTGGAGATCTCGATGGGTGCCAGCGAATGCTTTTCCGCGCAGGTTCTCGGCGGTTATGCCGCCGGAACGCTCTCCGCCATTGATGCCGAGACGATCGATGCGCATCTGAATGAGTGCGGCGGATGCTTGGCCCGGCTGGACGAACTCGCCAGGCAATCGGAACCGCTCGTCGACGCGCTGCGCAGAGTTTCAACAGCGGTCCCCCAGCCTCCCGAGCTGGCGCAGGCCGTGGCGGCGGTCCTCTCCGGCAACAAGGTGCGCGAGCCCAAGGTGGAAGCCCCGTCGGTCGCGGGCACTGTGGTAGGCGGCTACCGTATCGTTGGGGAGCTGGGACGCGGGGGCATGGGGCGGGTATATCGTGCCGCGCACCCTCGCCTGGACCAGGAAGTGGCGCTCAAGGTGTTGCGTCCTGGGATGGATTCCGCACCGATCCTGGCTCGTTTCGAGGCCGAGCGGCAAGCATTGGCCCTCATGGATCATCCGCACATCGCCCGCGTCTCCGACGGCGGCGTGACCGAAGATGGCCAGCCGTTCTTTGTCATGGAGCTGGTGCGCGGGGTGCCGATCACGCGTTATTGCGAGGATCATGGTTTGGGCTTGCGCCGGCGCTTGGAGCTGTTTATCGACGTTTGCCAGGCCGTGCAACACGCGCACCAGAAAGGGGTCATTCACAGGGACCTGAAACCCTCCAATATCCTAGTGGCTGAATACGACGCGCGGGCGACGCCGAAGGTCATCGACTTTGGCGTAGCACGCGCGATCGAGCGGCGTGGCGACGCCGAAACGGAAATTGGGATGCTGGTCGGCACTCCGGAATACATGAGCCCGGAACAAGCCAGTCTCAGCTCGCGCGACATGGACACCCGCAGTGACATTTACGCGCTCGGCGTGCTCCTCTACGAGCTGTTGACCGGGGACACGCCGGTCTCCCGGCATCGCGTACGGACGCTTCCGGTGCTCGAAATCCTGCGATTGATCCGCGAAGAAGATCCACCAGCGCCCAGCGTGCGCGCGTTGCAAATGCCGCGTGACAGGATTCCGCAATTCGCAATCCACAAATCGCGCTGGAAGGAGCTGGACTGGATCACCGTCAAGGCCCTGGACAAGGATCCCGGCCGGCGCTACGAGACGGCGGCGGCGCTGGCCGACGACGTGCGCCGCTTCTTGAATGACGAGATGGTGTTGGCAAGTCCGCCGAGCAACGCGTACCGCTTGCGAAAAATCGTGCGCCGGCATCGTCGAGCGCTGGCCACTGCCACCGCGTTTTTGCTACTGCTTGTCGCGGGCATTGTCGCCAGTGGATGGCTGGCGCTCCAGGCACGCGAGGCTCAGGCGCAGGCCGAAATCGACCGGGACAGAGCGGTGACTGCCGGGCAAAAGGCGAAAGACTCGGCGAAGGAAGCCCTCTCGGTACTGACCTTCTTCCAAGAGCGAGTCATGGCCGCGGGCCGACCGGAGGGTCAAGAGGGAGGGCTGGGGAGCGAATTGACGATTCGCCAGGCGGTGGACGCCGCCGCGCCGCACATTGCCGAGGCATTCCAGGGGCAGCCGCTCGTCGAGGCGTCGGTGCGCAACTCGTTAGGTGCGACCTACATCTACGTGGGCGATCCGGCCGCCGCGATCGCACAGCTCGAACGAGCCTGCGAACTGCGCCGCGACGGCTATGGCCCCGCCCACGCCGACACGCTCGAAGTCATGCACGATTTGGCCATCGCATTCAAGGAGACGGGCCAAGTCG
>CAZFLF010000167.1:0-9550 GCA_964519825.1 uncultured Pirellulaceae bacterium
CGGCACATTGGCAGACGACCGTCAAAAAGTTATGCAGCAACCTGGCACCCAGGGGAGTGTGGGTGACTTCCGGGTGAAACTGCAGGCCGTAAACGGGCCGGTCGCGGTGTTTGACCGCCGCATAAGGACAGGTTCTGGTCCGAGCCAGGGGGATAAAAACATCGGACAGCTGCGAAACTTGATCGCCATGGCTCATCCAGACGTCCATTTCGCGCGGCAGACCGCCAAATAAGTCCGACTCTCCGTTCACGGTGACTCGCGCCCGGCCGAATTCTCGCGCGGGAGAGTTCTCGACTCGCCCCCCCAGCGCTTCACAGGCGAGCTGCATGCCGTAACAAATCCCGAGGACTGGAATACCCAGTTCAAAGATCTGCGGATCACAGTGCGGAGCCCCGTTTTCGTAGACGCTCGACGGACCGCCCGACAAGATCAGTCCGCGGGGATTGCGGCGACGGATTTGCTCAGCCTTCACGTCGTGGCGAATGATTTCGCAATAGACGTTCTGATCGCGAACTCGGCGGGCAATCAGTTGGGCATACTGAGCACCAAAGTCCAACACCAGCACCCTCTCGTCGGAAACGCGGGGGGCAGGAACGGCGGGCAGCAGGGGGGCGGCGGTCATAGGCGCCTCAAACGAAAAATGCCCGCGACCGGCGCGGGCTGACGAAATGAAGGGGAGGATTATAGAGCCACGTCCACGCACCGGCCAGTGTGGCAAACAGACTCGCGTCGATATGATTGGCAAAAGTTGGTCCCAGCTTCGGACTAGAGAGGCTCGCCGTGCAAATCCTGTTGACGAATGATGACGGAATCTACGCCCCCGGTTTGGCCGCACTGGAACGGGAGCTAGCGAGGATTGGCGATGTCTGCGTCGTCGCGCCTGCGACGGAGCAAAGCGGCGTCGGACATTCCATCACCTTTCTGATGCCGCTCGTCTGCAAAGAAATCTTCGACGGTGAACGACGCCGAGGCTGGGCCGTGGAAGGGAGCCCCGCGGACTGCGTGAAGCTCGGCATTTTTGAATTCTGCCCCCAAAGGCCGGATCTAATTGTCAGCGGCATTAATGGTGGATTGAACGCCGGGATTAATGTGCTGTACTCTGGCACCGTCGCCGCGGCGATCGAAGGAGCATTCTTCGGCATTACCAGTATCGCCGTTTCGCTGGAATACGATGAGCACGCCCAGTTCGAAAAGGCCGCCCAGCTCGCTCGCAGCGTGATCGAACAGATCCTGGAACGCAAAGGCCCTGAGCCGCAACTCTATAATCTGAACATTCCGACTCGCGCGTTTCAGCAGCCGACCGAGTTGCGGATTGTTCCCATGGGGGTGGCCCGTTACGGCGAACACTTCTTGAAACGGAAAGATCCGAAGGGACGGACCTATTATTGGGCCACGAACGATCCACCGCCGCCGAAAGGGGCGGGGGACGCGGACTTGACGGCACTGGAACAAGGTTGTGTCACACTGACGCCGCTGCAATATGACATGACCAAACTGACCACCCTCCGGGAAATGCAGAATTGGCGATTATCGTTGCCCGATGTCGAGCATTGATCCCACCAGGCATTCGCGTTGTCGGATTACCTAGCCTATGTCCCCCACCGATATCGTCGTTCGTTTGACTGATTTTGACGACACGGCAGACCAACATGCGGTGCTGACGTTGCTCGACATGTACTCCCGCGAGCCGCTGGGTGGAGGGGCACCCCTTGCGCTGGATGTGCGGCAGCGCCTGATTCCCGATTTACGGCGCCAAGCCAATTGTCGAACGTTCTTGGCGTTACACACTAACCAGCCCGTCGGATTGGCAATTTGCTTTTTTGGTTACTCGTCGTTTCAGGCCCGCCCACTCCTTAACATCCATGATTTGGCGGTTACTCCCGAGATGCGAGGCCGAGGGGTCGGTCGCGCATTGCTGCGGGCAATCGAGGCGGAAGCTCGCGGCTCCGGCTGCTGCCGCATCACACTGGAGGTTTGAGCCGATAACGTGGTCGCCCGGCGTCTGTACCAGGATTTTGGTTTTGATTCGGGGGATTCCGCATCGAGTGGGCTATCGTTTTGGAAGAAGCCGTTGGAGTAGTGCATCAGAACCGCTTTGCGAATAAACTGCTCGCCGTTGCGCTGGAGCAGTCTCCCTGTTGCTTCGTCATCCTGTATCATCAATAGGGCGTTGAATGAGTCCCGAAATCCTGTCGCTGAGTTTGGCCGCCGCGTGGACTGGCTTTGTGCATTGTCTGTGTGGTCCGGATCACTATGTGCCATTTGTCGCCATGTCGCGCGTCGGCTCGTGGTCGTTACGTAAGACCTTGATCATTACCTTTCTATGCGGCATCGGACACGTGCTGGGATCCGCCTTGTTGGGCTTTGTCGGCATTGCTCTCGGACTCATCGTGTTTCAACTGAATCAGGCCGAGGCCATTCGTGGCGATATTGCCGCCTGGATGTTATTTGGGTTCGGCGTGGCCTACACGATTGGCGGAATGGTGCACGCGCTTCGTCGCGACCAGCGGACAAATAAAGAAGAGACGAATGCGCTGGGTGTGCCATCTGTTGAGAGCACTCAGTCGGCCGACGGAGGCGCCTCGTCCGAGCCGTCAAGTCCTTTGACTGCCGCTAAAACATCAAGTCCGATGACCCCGTGGATCTTGTTCGTAGTCTTTCTGTTCGGACCGTGCGAACCGCTGATCCCGTACCTGATGGTGCCGGCGGCAAAAGCGAACATGTGGGGCGTGGCTTGGATCACATTCTTGTTCAGTGTCACAACGCTGGCGACCATGACGACGCTGGTGGCATTGATTTACCGCGGCAGTTTGGTCTTTCGTTTCCATTCATTGCAGCGTTGGGGACATGCCGTGGCGGGGCTGGTTGTGATGGCCTGTGGCGGTGCGATGTTGACCGGGCTGTAGGCCGGCGTTTTCGCGACACGCATGACTGGCCCATGTCGGTCGGAATCGGCGGCGAGAATGTTGGCGAGCGGCTGCCAGCCTAACCCGCGGTTCGGCCAACCTTGTGCATGAGTTCACGCACGTATTCGACGAGTTGTCCGACAGAATCGACGTCGATGATTCCTTCGTCCATTCGCACGCCGACTGCCTGTTCAATTTCGATCGAAAGCTCGGCGATCCCCACGGAATCGACGTTCAACAAAGCCAGGGAATCCGCCAGTTGCACGTCGTGACCGAGCTTGGTGCGTACGAGGGCCAGGATCGTCGACTCCAAGGAATCGCCGTCGACGTCACTGGTAATCCGTCCGCCATCTGTCATAAGTCAATTCCTTCTTTCCGGATTCGACTTTCCGAGCAGCTACGTTATCGACCCAAGTCCGCCGCATATAGCAACCCAAGTCTCGCTCGACGACGCAGTCAAATGCCGAAGAATCCGACTGCACTCGTGCGGAGTTGATTGCATCGAAAGGGCCTTACTTCCCGACTCGACCTTCATTCCGCCACCAGCGAAATTCGTAGCTTCCGTGTTCGGCGCACGCCGCAATGTCCGGTCTGCCGTCGCCGTTTAGGTCAGCGATGATTACCTGATTCGCACTGCGCCAATTATCTTTCAACATGTGTAGCGTCCACTTTCCCTTGGAGTCGCCATGGTTCTCGAACCATACGACGCGCCCAGGGGTTCGCCAGGACGTAGCCGCGACGTCAATATCGCCGTCCTTATCCAGGTCACCGGCAATGGCTTCAAACGCATCGTCGAATTGCGTTCCGACGACATGCTTCTTCCACCCCCCTGCCCCAGGCATCCCGTCGTTCTCATACCAAACGATCTGATTGTCCTCTCTCCGTACGGAAGCAGATGGGTCGTCGGAACCGGGGCGATAATAGAAGCCCAATGCCATCACGACGTCCAAATCTCCATCGCCGTCCATGTCCGCCGGGTTTCCGTGCGTCGGACAAGGTGACTTGTCGTCGATGAGGTGCTTCTTCCAGACGACTGAACCCGCATCGCGATGATTTTCGTACCAAATGACCTGCTGAACTTTTCGGGCGGTGCCCAGCAGATCCATGTCTCCATCACCATCGAAGTCGGCAGCCCGCATCGTACGAGTTTCGGCGACGTCCTTCTCGATCATGTGCTTCTTCCAGTCACCGTCCGCGGGCATGCCATCATTCTCGAACCAGGCAAATTGATTTCCGAGCACCCAGCTAGACCCCGCCACATCCAGGTCGCCATCCTGGTCGAAGTCGGCCAGCGCGACATCGTAGGCCCCGGGCAGATCGAGCGTGATTACGTGCCGCAACCACAACTTTCCATCGGTTGGTGCGCCACTGTTTTCGAACCACAGCAGGTGCCCTTCCAGATTCTTGACGATCACGACATCCAGGTCGCCGTCACGATCGACGTCACCGACCATGTGACGCTCCAGCCGTTGGGGGTCATCCTTTTGAATATAGTGCCGCTTGAAATTCCCCTGGCTGTCGTTCTCGAACAAGTACAGCATGTTATGCGGAGTGTAGTCGGCACTCGTCAGGTCGAGATCGCCGTCCCGATCCACATCGGCGGCAGCAATGCCATAGGCATAGGCGTACTTGTCGGCAATCAGATGCTCGGAAAACTGGATCGCGGCGGCCGTATCCCGCTCCTGAGAGATAGCCGGACGCCCCGACGAGCTCCAGACAACGAGCAGCATGAGGGAGATCGAAGTGAACCTCATTTCGTTACTCCAAGTTGCATTGGGATGCTCGCGGTACGAGCCTCAGCCGATCAGTAGGAGCCAGCCAGCGACTCACTGATTCGCAGTGATTGGAGCGCGAGCTGGAGTCGTCTGGCGATTGCCGGTATCCACGTCGAGATCGAAGCCCATTTTGAAGGTATCTGTCAACGTTCCAAATCGTCCGCCGTCGTCCTTTCCGTCTCGTCCGACACTATACAGAACGTAAGTATCAGCGGCCCGACGATAGATTAGAGATCGACCGGAATACGGATCAAGAGGGATCGCGGACAAGTATCCAGGCTGAATCTCTGCGAGTGATTCGGGCAGCTGTCCCCGGTCATGCTTGAACATCCGGACCGCGAAGTCGGCCACTAGCAGTTGAAGCGTGGCGTCGCGACGATTGACCACTTCTTCGTAGACTCGAATTAACCCTAACTTCCCCGGTGCCATTGAGGCCAAAGCGACCGGTGCTTTGCGTCCCAGCCCATCTCGCCAACTGTACGCTCTTTCGTTGTAAACGGCATCACGGGCGATAGTCACTCGCGGCAATTCACGAGCATGCTGGTTCGCTTCCGCGGCCTCCAAGAATTGCCGCACTCCACTCCACGAGATCTGGTGCCGAACCCGGATGACCTGATCCATCCCTATTTCCTCAATCGCGATTCCGATAAGGGACGATTCGACGACGCCACCGATCTGCAGTTTGCTTCCAAGACGCATATTGGCCACGCCAAAATCTGCCGCGCGGTCGAATTGCTGTGCTATTGCGGCTTCCTCGCTCTCGCGATCCCAAGTCTGGGCCAGCGCACGAAACTTCTGAAATTTCGGCATCTGGATGTCGATGAACTCGACGCGCACGTCCCCGGTCAAATCCATGGGAATAAAACTGGGTTGCTGCAGCGTCTCCATCAATACCCGATAGATCTCGGCGATCTGCTGGGCCTTGATTTGATTTCCTTCTAAGTCACGGATTTCCGCGATCGTCGATTTCGTCAGATTCAATCGGTCGAGTTGGGTCACCGTGGCGAGGATGTGCGGAAAAGCGTTTGTGTCCGGGAGCGCATTATCGGGCATCGGCGCCGCGGCCAACATTCGGCAATAAACGAGGGCCACCGGTCCGTACACTGCCAGACAAATGCCGAGCAAGGCGATGCGAGCTATTCGTGACATTCGATTGCGAGCAGTGCCAGGTACCGCTGGCTCGCCTAGCGCACCCGCCACCAGAAGCAAATACGTGACAATCATCACGACCATCGCCAATACTAAGAACGCAAACAAGAACACTTTGAAGACGTAAAGCGATTTATCGAGCGAGACCAGAGCCGATGCATGTATCCAGTCCGGAAGTACCCACGTATGCAACGCGGCCGACCCGGCTATCGTGGGCACTAGGCCAATGGCGAAAATCCCCCGTCGTCGGTGGAGCAGTACCGCGCGAGCAGCCGTCACGCCCACGACGCAAAGGCACGCACCTGTTCCGAGCATTCCAAGCCAATCTAGGATCAACGGTTTCTCCGCGATCGACGCGAGCATGGTTGCCGAAATGGCCACGATCACCATCGACAGCAGCAGATCACGCAAGGTGAACCGAAATCCCTTGATCCCGAGTACTGAACGAGCCGCTTCCGATTCGGTTCGCTGCTCGGTGCGAAGTCGCATGAACATCACCGCAGCGGGCCCCATCGCGAGCATTCCAAACGCGAGCCATTCGTACCAGCTCGGAAAGGATACACGTCCGGGTGAAAGCGAGCCTCCAAACATCGGCGAGAAAACCGCCATCAACAAAAACATGGCGATCGTCGCATAGCAGAACATCATGGGTCGGATGCCAATCCACCTGGTGGCAGATGGGTTCGCCATCGCCACTCCGAACCGCGAGCGAGTGACACTCATCATGACCACCGTGAGGGGCGCGCTGACCATGAAAAGCAGTGCCGGTTCATACGCGCGGATCGGCAACAGTGCCGAGATGGCGGCAGCAACGACGATCGCCCGGAGGAACCAATGCCGCCGGCTTAACGCGGCCCAAACACTCAAGATGGTAATTCCGGCGGCGAAAAAAGTTATCACCTCGTATAGCACGCGCACGTTGGAAGAGCCCGCAGCGAGCCAAATCATGTGCAATCCCGTGAAAACCGAGCGGACCTAGCCGGAGCAACATTCGAAGCCGAACCAGCGTCAATTCTACCGAGTCGTCATTAACCGTGTGTTGGATTCGCCAGACCTGGCGCCGAGTGGAATCGACTCACCTCTTGCTTGGCGAACAAATGGCCTCTATGAACGACCTGTGGAACGTCCTTCGATGAGAGACCACGTGCGATCCATCTCCAAGGTCCTCGCGCGCGCGTGCAGCCGGAGCTGGCAACGCGGCTTGCGGCGACTGTCGCCCTTTGTAGAATTGCCGATCGATTCGCCACCCTGGGTAAATGGGTAAGACTCGATCAGCCCGACTTGTCCAAGCATGAGGCGTTTTGCTGAGGAACAATCTGTCATCAATCCTTGTCATTCAAAGGTGTAGTATCGGTTGTCGTGGCTTTTTAGCTCATCGTTAACGGACGCAAAAAATAGACAAAAACGCCAAAAAATCAACGGTTGGCGGGGTAGCTCAGTTGGTTAGAGCAACGGCTTCATAAGCCGTGTGTCGCGGGTTCGAGTCCCGCCTCCGCTACTTCCTTGTGAAACTTTCTTGATTCCCAGTTTACGCGGCGCTACGCCTTTCCAACCGTGAGTCACTTCGCTGACCGACTCGCCGCCGCCGTCCAACGTCAGGCCACTCCGGTCATGGTGGGGCTCGATCCGCGGCTGGAAAACCTTCCGTCAGGTTTGCGACAGAACATCAACGCGCGGGACCTGGTCGCAGTCGCCAAGGCTTACCAACAGTTTTGTGTTGAGGTAATCGTCGCCATCGCTCCGTTGGTGGCAGTCGTCAAACCGCAGGCTGCTTTTTTCGAGCAACTTGGCCCAGCCGGAATGCAGGCCCTGGCGGAGGTCATCGCCGCCGCGCGCTCCGCCGGACTGATTGTTGTCCTGGACGGCAAACGCAACGACATTGGGACGACTGCGACCGCTTACGCCCAGGCCTATCTCGGCGCGCCACCGCTCAGTGCCTGGGGAGCGGATGCCTTGACGGTTAGCCCGTACTTGGGGGACGACAGTCTCGCGCCGTTTGTCGAAGTCGCGCAACAGAACGACGCTGGCATATTCGTGCTAGTCAAGACTTCGAATCCCGGTGGGGGAATGTTCCAGGATCTGGTCGCCGATGGCCAGCGATTGTTCGAACATGTCGCCGATTACGTCGAGCGGCTGGCTCAGGAGACCATCGGCGACTGTGGATTTGGCGTCGTCAACGCAGTCGTCGGAGCAACCTATCCGGAACAACTTGCCGAGTTGCGTCAACGGATGCCCCATGCCTGGCTGCTAGTACCCGGCTTTGGGGCGCAGGGGGGCGCGGCGCGTGATGTAGCCGGAGCGTTCAACCCGCGCGGGCTGGGCGCAATCATCAATAGTTCGCGCGGGATTATCTTCGCGCACGAGCGACCGCCCTACCGGGAGCGGTTTGGCGAAGCCCGTTGGCAAGATGCAATTGCCGCCGCGACTCGCGATATGATCGAACAATTGCGGACGGAAACACTTGCCGGCCGCCTGCACCAAACGTAATGCCTAACGGAGAACTGACAGTACATAGGAGTCACTTAGCGGACAGTACATGGGAGTCGCTACGGGCCATTTCACGGCCGGCAGGCGACCGGATCCGTCACCACGGACGTCCGCTGTGAGTTAGTATTGCTGTAACTTTGTCGCGACATTCGATAACGAACATAGGCCGCCATGCCGACTACTCCCCCGACTTCGAAATACATCAACCGCGAGTTGAGTTGGCTGGAGTTCAATCAGCGAGTGTTGAGTGAGGCGCAAGACAAAACCGTTCCGGTGCTCGAGCGGCTGAAATTCCTCGCAATCACGGGTTCCAATCTCGACGAGTTCTTCATGGTCCGAGTGGGCGGTCTACAGATTCTGGCGACCCGCGGAGTATCCAAGGCTGAGCCGTCCGGAATGTCACCCAGCGAACAGCTTGCCGCGATCAGTCGGTCGGCTCATCAAATGATGCTCGCGCAATACTCTTGCTTCATGGATGACATCGAGCCGCTGCTCGTCGAGGCTGGCATTAAACGTTTGCGGCGCGGCGAAATGAACGAACGGCAACGGCAGGTCGCAGAACAGATTCTCGGCAACGAGATATTCCCGATCTGCACCCCGATTGCGATTCCTTCGCGTGAACGATTTCCCCAACTCATTAACCAAACTCTGAACGTCTGCGTGCGGCTTGCTCCGGATGATAAGATTGGTCCGCAGTCCCGTTTCGCGGTCATCCCATTCGGACGTTCGTTGCGGCGGTTCATTACTTTGCCGGCGGAGCGGGGCTACGCCTTCACGCTGCTCGAAGAAATCGTGTCGATGTTCGTGGAGCGTTTTTTTCCTGGCGAACGCGTGTTGGAATGCGTACCGTTCCGCATCACGCGGAATGCCGACATCGCGTTACAGGATGATTCCGCCGCGGACTTGCTATCCGACATGGAAGAATTGCTTGCCGAGCGCAAGCAAGGGGACTGTGTTCGTCTCGAAACGACGGAGGAAGCGAGTCCGGAACTGTTAAGCTTTCTGCAAACGACGCTGGACGTGGACGTCGATGACGTCTTTCTGGCTCCCGGACCCTTGGCGCTGTCGGATTTTATGCAGTTGACGGACTTGCAGGGATTCGATTCGTTGCGGTACGAACCCTGGCCGCCCCAGCCATCGCCCGAAATTAACCCGGCCGTAAAGATGTTCGACGTGATCGCGCGGCGGGACATCTTGCTCTGCCATCCGTACGAGAGTTTCGACCCGGTCGTT
>CAZFLF010000168.1:0-9543 GCA_964519825.1 uncultured Pirellulaceae bacterium
TCGACTGGCCGATGAGCAGGAACAAATCGAGCCGCTCAACACCGTCGGGCAGCTTCGTGATGTCCACGGCTTGCAGCGGAGGATGGGTGGGCGGTGGAGTCTGCACTTTGCCCGCTACGCGTTTCGCCTGCTGTGCGTCGGCGGTATGCAGTATGGCGAGCGAAGCCAGCAGCAGGGAAGTGAGCAGAAAGACGTGCTTCATCGTTCGTTCTCCTCGGTGGCTCGGGGATGGGTCATCATGCGCAACTCAACACCAAGCGTCGTTCCGATTTCGGCCATAAGCCATCGCGTGAAATCGCTGTCGAAGCATTGTAGTGGATGCGTTTGTGGTGGGTGCTGAAGGTCGGATGCGGATCGACGGGGCGCCACGAATGAGTTGCCGCGACACACTCGAAGCCGTCCGATGCCACGAAATCGCCACGAAGAATGCCACATGCACAATGCCGCCGCCGAGATTGCTTAAACGTTTAAGTAAACTCTCCAAGAGCGGCTACCTATTCATTTCCACCAAGTAGCCAAGCCTTCGTTTAGTGGCTCGTTGGCTGCCTGGAACCTCGATTGGGCCCACTGAACTACCTGGGCATGATGCCCGAACAACAGCCTAGTATGGGACAGAGGTGCTGGTTTCTATGCCCAGCACGCGGTCACCGCCGGTCCTCGCTCCTCCATCCGTTACTAGATACGCGGAGTTTCCGGGAATGTTAGGCCTATTCGAGCGGTTCGAGTACGACTCCGGGCATATCGGGGTCTCGTCTCATGTGGACTAGGTATCGGCCCACCTTTACGCGTTCGGTCGGAGAAGAGTCCCGTGAAACCAAGTACTCGGAATACAACTCAATTAACATGTCACTCTCATCTCGGTCAAACCATGACCTGGTGAAAAAGTCGCCCACAATAAATGAGTCCCCAAAAGCGACGAGGAATCCATTACCGTATTCTTGTATGACTGCAATTGTAGACAAGCCGCTCTCAACAACGACCTTTTTCTTTCCCTTGTAGATAAACTCCCGAACGCCGGGTTGACCAGGGCGACCAAAATATTGATACAGACGATTCCACGAAAGCGGAAATGTGTAATTGGTGGAAATCTGAAAACCTGCGTTTTGAGACTTCCCGTCATTTAAAGCCGGGTGCTGATTGGCCACGCTTTTTGTGAACGATGATTTCGTCGGTTGGAGTTTGGCTGGCGAGAAACTTGTTTGAACGCGGGAAGGAAGGTCTTCTGCAGCATTTGAGGAGTTGTTTAAGACATTGGATGTTGCATGCGGTCGTCCCTCTTGTTGCTGATTCTTAGTGATTGATTCGACATGGTCTGATGAATCGTGATGGTTCGACGTTTTTGCATCGGTCATTCGTTGGGAGGAGTTTGCTCGTTGAAATGCGAATTCGTCGTGCCGGATCAACCAAAACCCCACGGTAATCACTATCATTCCGGCAGCCGCAACGACAGCAATCCAGATCCCTGGATTAGACCGGCGTCGAGTGAAGCGCGGCCGGAAACCAGTGTGCGGCTGATATCCCATCACCGGGATTGGTGCAACAGGTTGTTTCTATCGAAGCGATTCAAGATAGGCCTGTGTCTCCGGGGGATGAGGTAGTGGCCTCCCTGTGGCATCAAACAGGTTTTGAAGGCGGGATGCGGGGACCCAAATAATTGCTTTCTCGTCGGTGACGAGAGTGTCGGGGACTACTCTCCCGGCAAATGCGGCCTCGCGAAGATCAATTCCAGTCAATGGGCCGACTACATTGCCACCGAGCTGGTAGAAGAAGTTAGCCATTGTATTCTCCAAATCTTGGACTAACCGGTATGTCCCGATCGCGTGCTCTATTGCGATTACCACTGGAGCGCCAAAAAAAGGACTCTGAACCACGACCGCTCCCGCCACCCCAACCAAAGTAAATTCCAGGACAACGAAAGACAGCGAGAAAAGAGTTGACGCGGTTCGATCACTGAGCGCCAACGCATTGGGGAAGGCTACGAGCATTGCAGAGGAAGTTACCGACCCTGCCAAGTCCTGACATCCTTCCTTAGTTGGCGGCATGCAAATGCCCATGCTTTCCGATCTTGCTGCATCGGCTGCTCGGCAGGCACGGTCATTTCCCAGCTATCACTTTCGTCGGAAAAGGCGAAACATGACACCGCCAAGAGCAATAGCGGCCGCGACAGCAAAGCACGTTGCAATCGCGAAGATGACGGTCCAGAACATGTGCTCCGTAGCAACGTGAAGGCTGGCAAACACCGCCGAAAGTCCCG
The DNA here is from genome assembly GCA_964519825.1 of uncultured Pirellulaceae bacterium. Lineage (GTDB taxonomy): Bacteria > Planctomycetota > Planctomycetia > Pirellulales > Pirellulaceae > CAZFLF01. The sequence goes on from CAZFLF010000168.1 coordinate 2,255, forward strand.
CTGCCGCCGGCACGAGGGCAGCAATCAAGATAGAGAGGGCACACACCGGAATGACAAACAGTAGAAGTACGCGAAGCGTGGAGATTGTCCAGGCACGAAGCCAGCCGTTACTCCCAAGTCTGTATTCCAGTAACGCAAGGTTATATCGCAGCGCCTCTAGCGTGCGTTCCACCACGGTCATCCGGCTAAAATCCCTGGCAACTTTCGGTTGCCCCAGCGGGACCAGCTCACAAATAAGTGCTGATCCAACGATTTGTGCGACGCCATTACGTTTTCGCAGTACGACTGAGCGACTCTCAGCAGGGCTTAATGCCGTGTTCTCGACAATGTGCGGATTTCTCGCTTCCATCTGAGGTCCTACCGAGTTTCCGTATTTTCCGAGTCACTGGTTTGCGTAGCGTGATCATTGCGTGCACGTTGTCCCAGCCCGGTTCCGATTACAAGCGCTATCACAGCTCCCACAATAACTCCCCCGACGGCCACTACCGTTAGACTGAACCACGTGCTGGCGGACTCTTCGTGCTTGCTCACTTTCTGTGTAAGCGTCTCGATTTGCTGGTCTTGTCTTTCGACTTGTTGGCGCAATGACTCATTTTTCGCTCGCAATTCACTCGATTCAGTCTCTGCCGCCAGTTGTTGCAGGGTCACTGTATTGCCTGGCGTTCGATCGCAACCGACAAAACAACTCGTCAAGGCAACCATCAAGATTGTCACAGTCGTAGTCGCTAATCGTGATTTGGACGCGCGGCTCGATTCATGAAAGATTGGTATTTGGGATCCGTTCATTTCTGCCATCCTCAGGACAAGTCTCCAGCCACAATCGCGTTCCAACTATAGTGTGAAGACGGCTCAACCCCTACGCAATAGCCTCTCCGCATGCTTGGAGAGGAAATCAGGAAAGCGCGACTACGTAGCGGGCTCACCCAGGAGGAATTGGCTTTTAAGGCCGACATTTCGCGTAATTACGTCAGCTTGCTGGAGCTGAACCAGAAGTCGCCGACTGTCGAGGTGCTGCTGCGAATCTGTGCCGCCATGGGCGAATCGGCGGGCAAGCTGATTAGCCGCGTCGAACGGAGCCAGAAGTAGCCGGGAACGGCCGGGTCTTTACTTTAGGTATCCCACCGCCAAAGCAGCGGTGGCCGCGGCGCCGGTTCCACGGGGCCGTACGATTCCCACTGGTAGGACGCAGTGACGCAGCGAAACGCATACAGCATCTGTCCGTCCGTTACGCGCCGTTTCATTCCCGGTGAGGCTGTCGTGAAGTCCAGAGCTTCAATCGCCGTGCCGCCGGCTGGGTTGGCAGTCTCTCCGTCGCCGACGAATGTGGCTGCGATCTCGGTGGAAAACACCAGTGGCTGAGCTGATCGCGACGCCTTACCCAAGGCCGCAATAAGATTTGCCCGAGGGTGACCGTGATCCGGCAAGTGCCTGGACAAAATCGTCGCGATCTGCGGGCATACCGCTTCGAGAACGAGTCGCTCAACAATTTCCGCGGCCTATGTGAGCCCTGTCACACGATCTGTGGCAGCTCGAACCCCCGGCGGTGCTCGCGTCCAAGGAGCTGGTTCGCGGCTGGGTCGTCAAACGATTCGGTCTGGGCATCCAGCCGCAGCTTCTTGCCGGTACGCCAGGCGATGTGGCCGGCGTGGCACATGAGCGTACTGACGTGTCCGGAGTAGATTTCCTGGTTGAGCGTCTTGCGTTTTCGGCTGCGTACCGCGTCGAGGAAGTTGCGGATGTGGGCCTGCTGCGCCTGGTCAAGACTGGTTTCACCTTGTTTGACCACTTTGCCCGCGGCGTCGTAAGCCGTCCAGGACGAGTTGGTCAGCAGCATCCATCCATTCTCGCCATAGATCGCCGCACCCTCGGTGGCTCCCAGCAGTTTCGGCTTGGACCACAAGCGCATCTCGTACTGCAGGATCTGGCCGGGGTATTCGTAGCTGACCAGCAACGTGTCAGGCCACTCCTGGTCATCCGTGGTGAAGAACAGTTTTCCGCCGGCGCAGGACACCGCCTGCGGCATCGCCTCCAGGCCCATGACGTAGCGGCAATAGTCGATGCGGTGCACGCCGTCGTTGCCGAGATCGCCGGTACCATAATCAAACAGCCAGCGCCACGCGCCGCCGACGATCGTCGAGTTGAACGGTCGCGCGGGGGCTGGTCCTTGCCAGATTTCGTAATCCAATCCAGACGGAGGCGAGCCGTCCGCCGCCAGGCGCACTTCACCGTTGCGATCGGTTTCCCAGGCCTTGCCGTAGATCACCTTGCCCAGTGCCCCGCTCCGGACGTACTCCGCCGCCTCGTGCAGGAACGCGGCACTGCGAATCTGCGTCCCCATCTGCACCATGCAGTTGTGCTTCCGCGCGGCGGCCACCGCAGTCTTGCCTTCGATAACGTTGTGGCTAGCTGGCTTCTCGACATACACGTCCTTGCCAGCCAGGCAACCGTGAATGGTCAGCAGCGCGTGCCAGTGGTCCGGCGTCGCGACCATGAAAACGTCGATCGACTTATCGTTGAGCAGATCGCGAAAGTCGTTTACCAGCTTCGGCATGATCCCGGTTTTCTGCTTCATCTCGTCACCACGCTGGCGGCGAACCGGCTCGTTGACGTCGCAAATGTGAGTGACGACACAGTCCGGTTCGGCGGCGAAGCTATGCATCACCGAATTGCCCCGACCGCGAACTCCAATGCAGGCGACACTGATTCTGTCATTGGCGGCAAACGCTCGGCCGCTTGCCCCGGCACTCAACGCCGTCGTAATACCAAGAGCAGCCGTCTGCTTCAGAAACTTGCGACGCGTGTCATGGGCCATGGTCGATCTCCTGTCTCTGAGGGTTGCGTTGATGCGGATGTTAACACCGGCCGTGCAGGACACGCTAGTCACTTGTCAGTCTTGGACGGAGCGATCGGTTTCACCGCCGGCGTGACTATCCGGAAGGCGTCGACTTGCGTGTCTGGCGGCCACTACGACCGGCGAAGATGTGCTATCACTGGTAGGCCTTTTTCGTTAACGTCGTCGAAGTTGGGCGCCTTCGGCCTGCTACCGGCGCGCCGGGACCGATTCCAGGCCCAGCTTCCCTGCCGATCCGGCGAACTATTTCGAGGAAAGCTGGGACGTGGAAGACGCGCCCTTGACGTAAGTCAAAGATCGCCGTGCAAATCGTTGTCCATCGCGGAAGGGTATCAACCATGAACCGAATCGCGTCATCCGTGTCTCTGCTTATCTGCTTGTCCGTGCCCTGCCTGGGTGCCGCGGCCGATCAGCCGCTCGTCGTCAAAATCTGGCCGGACAAGGTTCCCGGCGACGTCGGCATCCCGGGCGAGGAGAAGTTCCGCGAATTGATTGTCGATGGCAAGCCGTATGAAGTAGGCGGTAAGCCGACCAAATGGATAACCAACGTCACCAAGCCAACCCTCACGGTCTATCGGCCAGCGAAGAACAAAGACACTGGCGCGGCTATGCTGATCTGTCCGGGCGGCGGCTACCACAACCTGGGTTGGGATGTGGAAGGCGAGGAAGTGGCGGCCTGGCTGAACTCGATCGGCGTGACCGGGATCATCCTCAAGTACCGCTGTCCGCGCCGAGTTGGGGATGTCAAAGGCGAGCCGCCGCTCGGACCGCTCATGGACGCCCAGCGCGCGGTCAGCCTAGTTCGCAGCAAGGCCAAGCAGTGGGGGATCGATCCTCAGCAGATCGGCATGGTTGGCTTCTCGGCAGGAGGTCACCTGGTCGGCGCGGCCGCCACGAACTTCGAGAAGCGAACGTACGAGCCGATCGATGACATCGACCAGATCAGCTGCCGGCCGGACTTCGCCATCATGCTTTATTCGGGCTATTTCCAGGTGAAGGATAAGGAGCACGAAAAACTCTCGCCGACGATTCGCGTGGCGGACAGGACGCCTCCGCTCTTTCTCGTTCATGCCACCGATGATCCCATCAGTGACGTGGAACACAGCGTCACCATGTATGTGGCGATGAAGCGCGCCGGCATCCCGACGGAACTGCACGTTTACGCCTCGGGTGGCCACGGTTTCGGTGTGCGCAAAGTCGATCACCCTTGCGTCACTTGGACCGAGCGATGCACTGACTGGCTGCGCCACCAGGGTTTCCTCAAGCCGAGTCCAAAAGAATAAGCCGTCGAGTCCCTATCGAACTATGACGAACACATGAACGCGGCGCGAAAACGTTACGCCGCATTTAGGACTTGCATCGTCAGTCCCGTTCCAGCAAATTGCAGTTCACCGGGGCAAAGAACTACCGGAGTCATCTCGCATGGAAAATCACCAGGACCTTCTGAATCAATCGCGACCATTCTGTGATGCATCGACCGGTGAGATTGTACAGCGATTGCCAGAGGAATTGATGCAGCAACTGCGCGCAGCCAAACTGACGCGGGGCATACCTGGCTGTCGAAGCCACCACACACAGACCTACGCCACTTGGTTCGTGTTCTTCACCGACCAGATTAGAGATCGGGTGCTTTTGGAATCACGAGAAGCCAACCACAATCGAAAGCGTGGGCGGACAGCTGTAGTGGGTTCGGCTGAACAACAACTGGCTGACAACGATCAATCAGTCGCACAGCCGCCGGCACAGCGCGGACTGGCTCAGTTTCGTCAAACGAGACGGCCAGCCAAGTGACAGAACGGGACGTCGCACGTGATCTTGGCGGCCGGACCAGTGCAGCCACTTTTGGAGTCTGGGTTCCCGGGGACCTGTGCCAGGCTATTTGCGATGGGATGTGAATATCCGGGGTAATGATTGCGAGTTACGGAGTGCTGACTACTGCGTAACGGCATCGCCGGATCGGGCTCCCGTCGTCAGTGCACTTGCCCTCACCAAGACGATCACCGAGCTGAGGTTCGTCGGCAAGTGGCGATATAACGCTGCTCGCGACGTTGTAAACCGGCTCACGACGTGCACGTGAAGCATCTACCGAGCTGGTTGGATGCGGAATCGTCCCGTTTGTCCGTCCGGAACGACACGCCACGCGTCGCGATCAAGACCTATCGGCGGATTCGCCGCGGACAACCAATTCTCAATCCAGTCGGCACGTTCCACGATTGCGTCATGAAGTTTGGTGTCGGCAAGAAACGTGCCCTCGAACTTAGCGTTGCGCAAATCCGCGCCGCGCAGTTCAGCATGTCGCAAGTCCGCCCCCGTGAGTACCACTCGCGCCAAGACGGCGTCGCGCAGACTGGCGTCATAGAGAAATGTCATCTCCAAATTGGCACCAGTCAGCTGCGCGCCATCGAGGTACGCGCCCTCCAGGTGGGCCTCGGAAAGGTTGGGTGTCGGGTTTCTGACACCTCTGGAGACATGACACAGCTCCATTCCCGCTTGGTGAATTCGAGTCGAGCCATTACCGCAGGAATACATCCTCCGTTGGTGGCGCCCCCCACGAAGCCTGTCTGTGGACACCGACAAGGCCCTCTATTTCTTGCGCCTTCCAAGCCCACGCCTGACAACATCCCCGAAAGCAACCGGCTCCGCAGTCTCCGTCAAAACCTGTGCCGACCTGGGTGACGCTCCGCGCTCATTGAATGGCAGCTCCATGGTGCGGGCGTCGAACCTGCCGAAACCGCGGGCGATTAACGTGCCGTTCCCAGGGAGTGCAGCCATCCGCGCGCGAGCCACGAGGTCGATCGTGGATTCCCAGTCGGGCATCGAGTCAACATTGAGGTCATCGTTTTGTTCGTTGGGCGCTTGCATGGGGAGTACCGTATCGGTGTCTCGCCCCGTGGATTCCCGCAACTGCCAGGCGCCCCATTGCGACTTCACCGTCTCGGCAGGCCCTTCGGATTCCCCTTCCCCGTCCGAAACGCGATTCAAGTAATTGATGATCAGAAGCACGTCGATCGGCACGAGCAGGCCATCGTTGTTAACGTCGTAACGGTACTCGACAACGTATCCCGCGGGGGGCGGGTCCGGCAGTCGACCAGTGATCGGGTCGATGATCCGTTTCTCGTTCAGTTCGTTAATCACCACAAGCGCATCGATCGGAGTCACCGTACCGTCGCGGTTGACGTCGCGCTCGATCCTGGTGTTGTGCCAGGGCGAACCGATGGAAATGACGATCTCTTCACTGTCCATTTCCCCGCCGTCGGATACCTGGAATCGCACCGTGTAGGTTCCTCGAGATCCTGACAACGGAGTCCACTTGAATGTCCGGGTTGCGCCATCAAACTCCGCACCCATCGGCAGGGGATCCGCTTGATAAGTCAATGCGTCCGAATCTTCGTCCGTGGCACTGATCTGGAAAGAGAGTAATTCCAGGTCATTGCCGAAGCGATTTCCAATCGGTCCCAGGACGGGAGGGATAATGTTTTCCGAAAACGTCCACGTCTCCACCGCATCGGCGGCCACGGGGCGACCGCTAAAGACATTCTGAATTCCCGAATCGGCGGCCAAGACGGTCAGCACGTACTCGCCCGGCTCGCCGGTAAGATCGCCTAGATTGCCAAGGGTCCACGTATGGCCATCGGTGCCGAGCGTGAGCGTTTGTGCGGCGGTGAGCAGGTTCGGCCCGCCATCGCGCGTGAGCGAAAGGTCGGAGAGGTCGAATCCATCGATAGGTGTAAACAGTGACGACCCATCGGCCAACCGATTGATGAACGCCAAGGTCGCTTCCAAGACCGGCGTGTTGCGCGGACTGGGTGCGACATCGTCAATCACCGCCTCCGGTGCCGCGACGTTCGCAGCCAGTAAGTCCTGCTCGCGATTGTGATCCTGCGGGACCAAGAGCGTTGCATTGCTCAGGAAGATCACCGTCGAGCCGTCGGCGCTCACGATCGCCCTCACTTCATCCCCATACCCCCGATCCGCCGCCGTGCTCGCATTAAGTCCGCTGACGAGTCGCGTCTCGCCCGTCACCGCGTCATAGAGGTGAACGTTGGAATAGCTTCCAAGTGTGTGGTAATCTCGCTCCTCGAAATAGGGCGCGGTGTAGGCGATGTAACGTGCATCGTCGCTCGAGCTCGACCAGTTGCCGCCCGAGGCAATGGGAAGCGGCGACACATCGGGCAGCCACACGTAAGAAATCAGCCTGCTGCTGTTGGTCGTGGCGTCGTAGCGGAAAATGTTCTGCTGTTGCGTGGGGCTTTGGAGCACGCCAGCCGCCAAATCGCTTGCTGCCTTCCGCAAACTTTTATAGACAACGTAACGATCATCCCGGCTCGGGCGTTGGAAAACGGGATTGTCCGAAACTATGCCAAAGAGGCCTCGCGCCAACGGCGCAGCCGTGTTCGGCGAATCGTGGAGGTGCGTAATGAGCGTGGTTTCGCCCGTG
>CAZFLF010000169.1:0-9529 GCA_964519825.1 uncultured Pirellulaceae bacterium
CGGATTCCCAATTCCCGGATTCCCAATTCCCGGTACAACGATCGAATCCGATTTGGAAGAATCGAAGTTGACGGCCACCGTGTTTCGGTCGGGAACCGTATCATCCATTGCCGACAGATGGATATGGGTCGGGGCGTCAGATTTCTTTCTCGCGGGACTTGCGGTCCAGCCTCGGGCATCAATCCTAGGTAGGAAATCATCATGGACTTCGCTGGAGACAAACACCGGGACCGAATCTGCGTCGGCGCCGATTTGTGGGGCTTCCACCACGGTATTCGCTGCTACGGTAATGCGCGATGCACACTCGAACCCGGCGGCCCTGGCCGTCGCCACTGGCACCAGGAATTCTTTCGAACAGGTTTCCAGAGCTTCCGCCACATCACGGCAAGATTGAAAACGGTCTTCCTTTCGCTTTTGTATCATCTTGACGCAAATCTCGACTAACTCCTGAGGGCAATCAGGGCGATCGAGGCGAATGTCGGGAGGCATCTGCGATTGATGCTTGGCGATGCGTTGCGCCAAGGTTCCTTCCGAAAATGGGGCGTGCCCGGTAAGTGCGTGATACAATGTGCAACCGAGGCCATAGATATCGGCCCTCGCGTCGACGTCGTGGCTGTTCAGGGCTTGTTCCGGGGCCAGGAAGTCAGCCGTTCCCAGCACGTTTTCGTTGTGTTGAATCGTGAGCGAAGCTCGTTCCTCGTCCGCGAATAGGGCCAGACCTAGATCGAGGATTTTCACGACGCCTTGATCATCGATCAGCAGGTTACCTGGCTTGACGTCGCGGTGAATCAAGCCGTTCTCGTGGGCATGTTGCAGTCCGCGAGCCGCCTGGGCAATGAGATTCGTCGCTTGCTCGTAACTCAGCGCACCGTCGTCTTTGATGATCTGCTGCAAGTCGCGCCCGCGCACGTACTCCATGACGATGTAATGGTTGTTTCCTTCATTGTCGATGTCGTAGGCCCGCACAATATTGGGATGATCCAGGCGGGCAGTTGCCTGGGCTTCGAGCTTGAATCGCTCCAGATATGACGAATGGCCGACACGTTTTTTCGGCAGCACTTTGATGGCTGTCTTACGCCGCATGACGATGTGTTCCGCCAGATAGACGCTGCTCATGCCGCCCGTGCCAAGCAGATCCAGCAGTTTGTACTTGCCGAGCTGAAACCCCTTGTATTTCCCTCCCAGCAGCTTGTCGCAATGCCAACGCGAGAGGAGGCCAGCCTGAATCAAAAACTCCACGACCGCATCGACGTTGTCGGGGAAGCTTTCGCCCAGCCGCTCTTTGCATTCGAGCAGAGTCTGTCTGAGCGGTTCTTCATCGACCAACTTGCTGCGTTGGATCGTCTCGATGAATAACTTGACCGTGGGTTTCGCCATACCACGTTCAACCAATGTTGTTGCATGTGCGGACAGGTCTGAACCACTTGCGTACCTTCCGTGGACGCTTGGTTCAGTTTTGCGCGTCCGCGGCATAAGCCACCAAGGCGGACAACTGCACAAACGATAGCACGAGGAGCCTCTTGCTGACTCCAGCCTAATTCGAATGGAAAGAGCATACCAGTTGCAATCCTCGCCCGTAAAGCAGTTTGGCCGGTATTCTTTCCGGGCCAGTTTTTGTCCGACGGCTGGGCCTTCGGTCAAGGTGTGCCACCACCATTACCACACGCCAGGAAGGCAAAGCCGTCTCGATGGTCTCCAATCTGCGCGTGGTTTGGTCTATGTTTTCGGATTCTCCGCCATGAAAACCTGTCTTGTTGAAGAGATCTCACGTAAAAACGCGAAGTCGCAAAGAGGATGACACCAAGCAAAGCAATTGTTTTTCCAGTGCGACTTTGTGTGAGACCTCCTCCAAATCAAGTGTTCATTCCTCAACCGATGATCCGCCACGACAGCGTCATGCAGAAAATCATCATTGACAAACCGTATCAATTCGTCCCACCACACCGCGGTAATTGGTGGCCAACCGTGGTCCAGTGGTTGCAGTTGTACTCACGGCACTTGCGGAAGCGTGAAGGAGTTGAGAGCTACGAAATCCGCAACGCGGACAGGCTACAGGAGTCGTTGCGAGCGGGGCATGGCATCTTGCTGACCCCGAATCACTGCCGGACGGCGGACCCGTTGGCGATGGGTTGGCTGGCGCGCGAAGTTGGCACGCTCGTCTTCGCGATGGCAAGTTGGCATCTGTTCAACCAGGACCGATTCACGGCTTGGGCCATCCGGAAAATGGGTGGCTTCAGCGTCTACCGCGAAGGGGTTGACAAGCAGGCCATTGAGACGGCTGTGCGGATTCTTGAATCAGCCGAACGCCCATTAATTGTGTTTCCCGAGGGGGCCACGAGCCGGACCAATGACCGGCTGCACGCACTCCTCGACGGCGTTGCGTTCATCGCGCGTCGCGCGGCGAAGCTGCGGGCCAAACAAGGCGGGCGAGTCATCGTGCATCCTGTGGCGATCAAGTACCTGTTCCAAGGCGACCTCGAAGCGACGGTCGATCCCGTTCTGACTGAAATTGAGCGACGTTTCTCCTGGCAACCGCAAGGACATTACCCGCTCTACGAGCGGATCGTCAAAGTTGGCCGCGCACTTCTGTGTTTAAAGGAGATTGAATACTTCGGCGAGGAGCAGGCGGGCAGTCTGCCGGAGCGAATGATCGGCCTAATCAATCGGCTCTTGCAACCGCTGGAGGCCGAATGGCTCGGCGAACCGCAAGAAGGTCCGGTCGTGCCGCGCGTCAAAAACTTGCGAATGAAAATGCTCCCCGACATGGTGAAAGGACTGGTCGGCGCCGAGGAGCGCGAACGCCGCTGGCGGCAATTGGCTGACATTTATCTCGCCCAGCAAGTGGCTTCCTATCCAACGAATTATCTAACGTTACCGACGGTCGATCGGTTGTTGGAAACGGTTGAACGGTACGAAGAAGATCTAACCGATCAAGCACGAGTCCACGGCCGCCTGAAGGTTATCATCCAAGTCGGCGAAGCAATCGAAGTCAGCCCAGAACGAGATCGAAAGGCGGAAGTCGATCCGCTCATGACACTAATCGCCCAGCAGCTGCAGGGCATGCTGGACGAGCTTGCTCACGAATCGTCGTTGTTCGCTCCTCCCGCGCAACTAGTGCCTGTGGAGCATTAGGATCGGTCGAACTCTTCGGCAGGAGCGGCACAGCCGCTTCATTCGGCGACGTTCTGCTAAGCCGAGGCAAATGCGTGGCAAACGGGTATCGACAATTACCCGCGGACCTGCCCCTGAGGATTAGCCGTCATTCTTTTCCGGGCTAGGTTTGGAGGGTGCCTGTGCACACCTCTTTCGCTTAATCAACACACGTGCACTGAAACGATGCCGACCACCGGCTGAAATGAGACATGTGAATTCGATTCGACGCGACGGCAGCCGCAGAAACGCGAAGCCGAGCCAACCCAATACAACCGTACCCGGTAGCAAACGCTCATCACGCCAGAACTGAGTTTATTCGTGGTCACCATTGTCTTAACGATCGGCGCAATCAACTTAGGACTCGGTTTCGGTCTGGCGTTGCTGTTGGAACGTCCGATCAACATTCCGACTCCGCGCTGGCGGTGGGCACGCAAACCAAAGCCGCAACTGACCGCCGCTCCTCGCCAAATTGTCGAATCCCCACAGTTGGTGACGGCAACTCCCGAACCGCCGCGATTCGTTCGCAGCGTATTTCCCTGGCTCTCCCAAGAATGGGCCGATCTTCTCGCGGGCCAGCAGGTGTCGGTCGCGTCATTTCCGGAGGCGCTATTGTGGGTGTCGCATTTCAAGCTTTCGGAGTACTGCGATCGACTGCGACAGTGCGATTCGCAATCCCAACCCGAAACGGCGGAGTTCCCGCTCGCCGGCTTGCGAGTGATCTGCGGAGAATGCCGGACGCAATTGACCGACTGGGAAACCGCGATCCGAGATTGCCAAGAGCGGGAATCGCACGGCGATCTACTGGAGCAGTTCACTCAGTGGATCCAGGAGCCGGCACAGCAACTTCAAAAGATGGAACAGCTCTGCGAGCAAGCGGAGACCGAAACCGCTCAGGAAGGCGACAGGCCGCCGCTCCGACAACATCTGCAGCAGATCTTTACCAATCTCCGCGCGTTACGCGACCGCTACGACGATTCGCTGGCTCGATTGTTGAGAGTTGAAAAGCGACTTGAGGAGCTACCTGCCGCCGCAAATGCCGATCCTGGAACGACGAATCTAAACCGACTTGGGCTGGAGACGGTCATTCACGAGTGGATCGGCAAAGACCCGGATCGTGTGCGCATGGCCAGCGCCATACTGGTGGACGTCGACCAATGTCAGCAGCTCAACGAGCGCCATGGCCTCGCGGTCACTGACAAGGTCTTGTCGGCCAGTCTGCAATTGCTGGTGGAGCTGGTACGCAAGGATCGCGGATTTGATCGCGTGGCACGCTTGGCTGGGCAATCGTTCTTGATATTCCTTGGCGATACAGCATCGCGGAATGCTATCGTGGGCTCCGAACGCGTCCGCCAAAACTTCGGCGCCGCCGTGTTTAAGGTGAGAGAATTAAGCGTTTCGGTCACGGCCAGTTGCGCCGTCACGGAATGGAACCCGTCCGAGTCGTTTGACGAGTTGGTGGGCCGCCTACGTACCGGGCTGACGGAGGCCAAGAAAGCCGGCCGCAATTGCACCGTTGTTTGCGGTCCGGATGAAACTCGAGTGGCCCAATCTTCGCGGATGCAGGTGCAAGCTCGCGAGTTCGCCATCGAATCGTGAACTTGAAACTGTTGCCACTTCACTTTTCACGGGTGGCTGATTTCAGCCGCCGAATCTCCAATTGGTTCGCGTCCCAGCCTAGTTTTCTGGCTAGTTCCCGTGGCCACTCCCGACCTCGGTCATCGGATTGGTAGAGCCTGACTCAAATTCCTTCCGTCGCCATCGCCACGGCGCCCGGCAGATCCCTGAATCGTTGGTGTAAATGGCGGCCGACGGCTGGCGTCATCGTGGTCCGGCCGCGGCTATAATTCAAGCAACCTGACGACCTGATGCCTGGACGGTCAGGCCAGTCGAAAGCAGAATGGCAAAGCAGTCGCCACGAACATCCTGTGATCCAGTAACGATGAAGACCGCATTTCGTATATTCCTGGTGCTATTGGTGGTTGTTGGCGTGGTGGCGGCGGCCTATCAGCCGGCGCTGGCCTATTGGAAGAAGCATAATGCTCCAAAATGGCGGCGGGCCGCGGTGGTCAAAGGGGACTTGGTGGCTGAAGTCAACGCGACTGGGACTATCAAGCCGGTCCTTTCGGTCCATATCGGATCTTTTGTGTCCGGCCCTATCTTGAAGCTCTTCGTCGACTTCAATCAGGAAGTCAAGAAGGGTGATCCACTGGCCAAAATCGATCCGCGGATCTATGAAGCGGCCAAGTTGCGCGACACGGCAGCGCTCGATTCACGCAAAGCAGACGTCGAGCGCATCCGAGCGTTGCTGCAACTCTCCAAAAACAACGAAGACCGGGCTAAATTACTCAAAGAAAAGAATCCGGACTTTGTGTCACAAGCCGAACTCGATCAATTGGGATTTAACCGTCAAGAACTGGAAGCGCAACTCAAACTTGCGCTGGCGTCGGTCCAACAGGCCGCCGCCAACCTGTTGAATTCGCAGGCTCAACTCGATTACACCGACATCAACTCGCCGGTCGACGGCATGGTCATCGATCGCAAGATTGATCCGGGGCAAACACTGGCTGCGCAATTCCAGACGCCCGAGTTGTTCATCATTGCTCCCGACATGCGGAAGAAGATGCACGTCTATGCTTTGGTTGACGAAGCGGATATCGGCATGATCCGCGCCGCTCAACAAAAGGGAAATGTGGTTCGATTTATTGTCGACGCTTATTCCGATGAGTTATTCAACGGCACCATTGAAGAAGTCCGTTTTAGCTCCACCGAAACACAAAACGTCGTTACGTATCCAGTGATCGTCGCCGCCCCAAATCCGGATTTGAAACTGTTGCCGGGGATGACGGCCAGTATTTCGTTTGTGGTCGATCAGCGTCAGCAGGTCCTCAAGGTTCCCAACGCGGCGCTACGGTATTACCCGGAAACGAAGCTCGTGCGCGAGGCAGATCGAAAGCTGCTGGAAGGGGCGGGATGGCAGCAGGACGACGACCCTCAGGAGCAACAGGACACCAACTTGTCCGCACCCGAAAAAGCGGAAGCCCGTCGCAAACGGAATCGTCGGCATGTCTGGATGGCAGATGGCGAGCTGCTCCGCGCGGTAGAAGTGGTGATTGGCATTAGCGACAGCCGGTTTAGTGAAGTCGTTTCCGGGGACGTGCATGAAAACGATATGCTGGTAACTGGAATCGAGCCGAAGCCAAGTTGGGGTGGCTAGTGCTCTGTAACAATAAAAACGGGGATTGGATCACTGAGCGGAACGGCGTTTCGGACCAAAGTTGAATGACGTCATGACAAAACTTTTAGTACCTGGTGCCCGCCGATGAATTTGTGGTTGACAACGCGTGTTGCATTGCGAGCCTTGGCGAAGAATAAGATGCGCGCCGGTTTGACGGTGCTGGGAGTGGTTATTGGGATCGCGGCCGTCACGACGATGGTCTCGATCGGACAAAGTGCCAGCGGATTGGTTAAGGGGCAGTTTGAGATGCTGGGCACCAACGTGATCGTTGTGTTCCCGGCCAGCCGCCAGCGCGGCGGCGTGCGGCAGGGGAACGTCGCCACGCTCACCTCGCGCGATAGCGAAGCGATCGGTAAAGAGTGTCCGTCGGTATTAGCGGCGTCACCTCTCGTCGTTTCCGGTGGGCAATTGATCGCAGGCAATTCCAACTGGAGTCCACGGGAAGTTCTCGGCGTTGGCGTCGACTACCTGACGGTTCGCAATTGGCCGCTGCGCGTTGGCGGTTTCTTTACCCAACGGGATATCACGTCAGCCGGAAAGGTCTGTGTGATCGGGCAAACCGTGTCCGAGAAGCTATTCCAAACAGCGAATCCACTCCACACGATGATTCGCGTCCGCAACATTCCCTTTCGTGTGGTCGGCGTTCTCGAGCAGAAAGGTGCGAATATGGTGGGTGAGGACCAGGACAACATCGTGCTCCTCCCCTACACCACCGTGCGTAAGCGGTTACAAGGATCTGACTTCGACGACGTGCATGCGATCGTCGCCTCCGCCACTACCATGAAGGCGATGGCCGAAGCGGCACACGAAATGAATCAATTGCTGTTGGAGCGCCACCACGTCGCGCCCGGAGAGACGCAGGATTTTGTCGTGCAGGACATGACCGAAGTCGCCAATATACTGAACATCATCACGGGCACGCTGACACTGATGTTGTCGGCGATTGCCAGCATCTCGTTGCTCGTCGGCGGAGTCGGCATCATGAATATCATGCTCGTCTCTGTGACCGAGCGGACTCGCGAGATTGGCATTCGCATGGCCGTGGGTGCGCGGTCGCGCGATATCCTGCGACAGTTTTTGGTCGAAGCAGTCTTGTTGTCATGCATCGGTGGAGTAATCGGTTTTGCGCTTGGCATTGGCGCATCCACCGGCATGACGATGCTTATCAACGCGTTGACAAGCGGAACAAAATGGCCGATTGTGATTTCATTACCCGCGGCCGGAGTCGCGATCCTGTTTGCCGGTTTGGTGGGAGTGTTTTTCGGCTACTATCCGGCACGTCGCGCCAGCCGTCTTGATCCGATTGAAGCCTTGCGGTACGAGTGATTTGATGAAAATTATCCTGGCCAGCCCACGAGGATTCTGTGCGGGAGTAAACATGGCGATTGAGTCCCTAGAAGTCGCCTTGCGCGAATTCGGTGCACCCGTTTACGTCTATCACGAAATCGTCCATAACCGTTACGTCGTCGAGACATTCCGTGAAAAAGGAGCCGTCTTCGTGGACGACTTGTGCGATGTACCAGTGGGTTCCAACTTATTGTTTTCGGCGCATGGTGTCGCCCCCGAGATTCGCCGTTTGGCACGCGAGCGGCAATTGACGGCCATCGACGCAACTTGTCCTTTGGTTACCAAAGTCCATCTGGAAGCTATCCGCTTCGCGCGCGATGGTTACACCATCATCCTGATCGGCCACGACGGACATGATGAAGTGATCGGGACGATGGGTGAGGCGCCTCAGGCGATCCTGCTGGTCGAGAAACCAGCCGAGGTGGATCGGCTTGAGTTCGCGCCCGGAGCGAAATTGGCGTACCTGACGCAAACGACCCTGTCGGTCGACGACGCAAATCGTGTCATCGACCGGCTCAAGGAGCGTTTTCCGCAGATCGTAGGGCCACCCAAAGACGACATTTGCTACGCCACGCAGAATCGGCAAGAGGCTGTCTCGCTGTTGTCGCCAGAAGTTGACGTGGTGCTGGTATTGGGCAGCCAGAATAGCTCCAATTCCCAGCGATTACGTGAACTCGCCGAGGAACGGGGTGTGCGAGCGTACTTGATCGACAGTGTTCGGGATATTGAAACCGCCTGGTTCACAGGAAATGAAACGGTGCTCATGACCGCCGGGGCAAGTGCACCCGAATCCGTCGTGCAGGAATGTTTACATTTCCTGAAAAATCAATACGAAGCACGGGTAGAGACTAGATCGATTCGAACCGAGGAAGTATATTTTCCCCTGCCGAAAGGACTTCGTGCACTAGTGAACTAATCTTGCGGGATCATGGGCTGGCGGCTCTTGTGAAGGCGAACTCTGCCCCTCGCCAACAGGAACGCCAGCCTTTTCGTTGCGCCACTGGGAATCGCCGCATAATTCGTGGCGCGGCGATTCCGTTCGTGGCGACAACTAGCTCTGGATGTAGCTCATCAAGAAATGATTCTCGACAGCGAGCTGTTCATGCTGCGCTTTGACGATGTCGCCGATCGAAATCAAACCGACAACGCGGCCATTGTCGAGGACCGGCAAGTGTCGAATCCGATGCTGGGTCATGACTCCCATGATCTTGTTCAGATCGTCAATCGGCAAACCCGTGATCACGTTTCGCGTCATGCGTTCCGCGACCGACACTTCCTCGAGCGGTCGACCAGATTCTGCAATCGAGCGCAAAATGTCTCGTTCGGACAAGATTCCCACCATCGCCTCATTGTCGCATACGACCAGCGATCCGCAGTTGTGCTCCACCATGAGCTGTACCGCGTCGGCCAGCATGGCGCGGGGTGAGGCCGTGTACACAGCACGTCCCTTTTGATGGAGAATGTCGTTCAAATTCATCGGCAAATTCCTCCGCCTGAAAAAAGAATAGAGATAAGGGCGATTGCCGACTTCTCCAGCTCCCGTCCAGTCACGCTTGAATGCGCCGGGAACAGTGTTGCAGCATACCCGTCGCGAAACGGGCCAGTCAAATATTTTCTTTCGCAAGTCCCAACTTTCTGACGCCGAGACCCCATGCGGCCTGCGGCTTGACGAAGCCCCTAAATCACCTAGACTTTCGCTCGGAACATGCGGGAATGGCGAAATTGGCAGACGCGCCAGCTTGAGGGGCTGGTGGTAGCAATACCGTGCAGGTTCAAGTCCTGTTTCCCGCACTT
>CAZFLF010000170.1:0-9518 GCA_964519825.1 uncultured Pirellulaceae bacterium
CTCGGCCTGCCGATGGGGATTTGGTCATTGGTCGTGCTGAATCGGCGCCAAGTGAAGACGGCGTTCCAGGCGCAAGCCAGATCGCGCGGCGGGGTGGCTGGGGTCGAGTCTTCAGCCGAGACAGCGGGGGCTGGACCAGTTTCGTTGCCCCCGCTGCGGCCGAAACTGGTTCCCGTGATGGCAGCACTCAATCTCTGCCTCGCCATCCTTCTGCTGCTGGTCTACTCCGGCGAGGATCCGTTGCCGTTCGGCGCATCCACGCCACTGATTTGGCGTGTTTGGAATCAGGTCGAGTACGTGCTCGGCTTTGCGCTGTCCGCCGGCCTGTTTGCATCGAGCATCGGTTTGTTTCTGTGGAAGAACTGGGCGAGACGTCTGCTGATTGGATTGTGCGTTCTCGGACTCGTGTTGCTCGTGGTTGGGATGCCGTTTTACGCGCGAGCACTGTTCCCACACATGGCGGCCGAGATGAGTTACGCCTACGCCGAGGCCGAGATGCCGCTGGAGGAGCAACCGATCAGCCCCGAGGCGATTGTCTTCGTCATCGCGGGCGCGTGCCTGCTTGTTGGCCTACCGTGGCTGATCGCGCAGTTGGTCTACTTCACACGGCCTCGCCTGGTTGCGGCGTTCGAGCCGGCGGCGAATGTCGCACGCCCTGAGTTCGCGATCGCAGACTCAGAGCGGCCCACCAAGCCAACCGTTTCTCCACGCGGCACGCTAGCGCGGGCCTGGCATGAGTGGTGGTCCGAGCGCGATCGCTGGTTCACGCGAGCCGTGCAAACGGTGCTCATTCTGGTTCACTTCGGTTGCCTGTGGATGTTTCTCTCGTTTCATTTTGCGAGTCGCGACGCGGAGGGCCGGCGTGGGATTAGCGTTCGGATCGGCTTGCCGTCCCCGTGGTTCACGTACGAAACCGACATGGAGCCGAATGTGCCGTTTCGTCAGCAGATCAACCTTTTGTCATCATCGTTGGTCGTTGCGACGATCGGTCTCTTGGCTTACTACGTGTATTGGCGAATTGAGAAGACCAAGGCCGACTCGAAGCTCGCTGTCTGGAGTTCGCCGACGGCTATGCTGATCGTCTGGGCGACGTTGTCGGTCGCCGCCATCGTTCTGCAATTGTCTATCGCGTCGAGCGAGGGTCGTCGAAAGCCAGCGTCGAAGCTCGGTGATCCGAACGCGGTGATTTTTGACAACGCCGGGCCGATGCTCACGCGGAAAGCCGAGGTGGCCATTGGGCTGTCCGTGGCCGGGTGACGAAAAGTTTTGCCCGAGTGGTCTTGCCGAAGCGAAGGTCTTCGCTATAGTGTAGCGAAAGGTTTCGCTTTAGAGTCGTTCTCGATGCCGGCTGGCGCGTCAATGGGCGAGAGGCGACAAGAAAAACGGCACGACAAAAGGAGCACGCCTCATGCGACAGCTAGGTTCTCCACAGCCCACCGACGTGGAGTTGCAAATACTGCGGATTCTCTGGGAGCTGGGCCCAAGTCCCGTGCGGGACATTCATCAGCGGCTTAACGAGGCGAAAGGGACCAATTACTCCACGACCGTGAAAATGCTCTCGGTCATGTTGCAAAAGGGGTTGGTCAAGCGGGACGAAAAGGCTCAGCCGCACGTTTATCGGCCCACGCTCACGCGCGAAAAGGCGGGGAAGCGACTGGTCAATGAGCTGATCGAAAAGGTCTACGATGGCTCAGCGATGAGTCTCGTGCTGCAAGCGCTCAACTCGGGAACGGCGACCAGGGAAGAACTGGCCGAAGTCCGGCGACTGCTCGACGAAATGGAGGAGAAACACGCATGAACGCATTTCAGATTCCGACATCGGTTGTTGAGCGACTCGGATGGGTGCTGGTGCATTCGGCCTGGCAGTTCGCGCTCATTGCGCTCGTCGCGCTCGCAATCCAGCGTGCGATGAACCGCTGCTCGGCGACGGCTCGGTACTGGACGCTGCTTGTGATGCTCGCGGGGATGACGGTGTCGCCTGCTGTGACCTGGCTTAACTTGCCGGCGGATACTCCAGTCTTTCGCGTGGCGATTGTTTCAGATCCAGGTGTTCAGGAGCCACGGGGATCGGCCCGGTCGCTCGTCGATGGCGATCCTGCCGCGGATTCTGTGTCGGATTTGTTGGTCGCTGATGGCGCGCCGGTCGCCGGACAGCCCGGCGCTTCGGACGGCCTGATCAACGGTGGGTTCGTCACGAGTCGATGGTGGGCGACGGTGGAAGCGGGCGTGACGCCGTGGCTTCGTTCCATCGTGGCCATCTGGTGCCTGGGCGTCGTCACGTTTGGCCTGCGGCCGCTATTGAGCTGGTACACCGTGTGTCGCTTGCGGTCGGTCGGCGTTTCGCCGGTTCCGGCCGCCGTTGCGACGATGCTGGAGCAGATGGCCGAACGGTTACGGTTGCGGCAGGGGGTGCAGATTCTGCAATCGACGCTGACTCGAGTCCCGATCGTGATTGGATATCTACGGCCAGTGATTCTTCTGCCCGCCAGCGTTCTCGCCGGTGTCCCGACATCACAACTGGAAGCAATCCTGGCTCACGAGTTGGCGCACGTTCGGCGTCATGACTTCTTGGTGAACCTGCTGCAGACACTGATTGAAACGGTGTTCTTCTACCATCCGGCGGTGTGGTGGCTGTCGCACCGGATTCGAGTTGAGCGGGAGAACTGCTGCGACGACCTGGCGGTGGCCGCGCTCGGAAACCGTGTCGAGTACGGCCGAGCGTTGTTGGCGATCGAAGAACTCCGCGGCACGGCGACAGCCCTGGCCCTCGGCATTCGCAGCGGCTCGCTGCTGGACCGCGTGCGACGTCTCTTCGGCCGCGAGCCGGCCGAGCGAGCGTTCAGTGCGGGCGGCGTCTTCGGCTTCGGGCTTTTGGCTCTCATGATCGTCGCCGCTGGAGTTTGGGCCTCGACGCAGGCCGATGACGAAAAGACAACGCGAGGAGCGACCGTCGCGCTAGAGGACGGCATTCAAATCAAGCTGCTGGGCGTGTCGTATCAGCCTTCCGGAAACCAGCCGTGGTGGAAGCCTGAGGGGGGCGCGCTTCCGGGTGACCCTCTCGCGAGCCGGTGGAAGCACGGGCAAATGTATGTGCACGACGACGGGGGCGAGCATCGGGAATTGGCGCTAGAAATTACTGGAACGGAGCAGGACCTCCACGCCAAGGTCGATTTCGCACCCGGCGACAAACTCGGTCTGTGGTCGACCTATTGGAACCCCCAGGATGACGCGCAGTCCGGGAAAAGGGTGACGTTACTTCGGGCGGTGTCAGCGGGGTTCCCCAAAGGGGAGAAACAAAGGGACATTTTGGTGCGCCTGGCCGCGTCCCCGTGGCATCCTTACCAGGTGATCGACCTCAAACGCGACAAGCCGCAGCCAGAGGAAAAGCCAGTGGACGGTACAGTCGTATGGCGGCGAGTCCGGGAAATGGCGGACGGAAGCACGCAGGTTGATATCGTCTATCCGGCGAAGCTCGACCTTCGGGCACATCACGAAGTCGTTGGAGAGGACCTCGACGGCAAAGAGGTCAAGTTGTATGGCTTCACGATTGCCGATGGCGGTGCCCGTGGCTTGATCTTTCGTTGTCCGCAGGACCGCCTCGCCAAAGTACGAATTCGTTTCCACTGGTACACGCACGAAGTTACGTTTCGGGACGTTTCCCTCCATCCGGAACATGTGACGGAGGTGAAAGCTAAAGTCACGAAGCTTGAGCCGCCCCCGCCGCGATATGTAGCCAAGTTGCCCAACGGGGCAACGGTCGAGCTGCTGGGAGTTACCTATCACAAGTGGAAGCGAACCGACTGGTGGCGGGCCAACGGAAGTCGGCTGGGCGTGGTTCCGCTTGATCCCAATCTGCGGCAGGTCGCTGTCACGGAGATCGATGCCAAAGTGCGACAGAACGAGTGTCGTGAGTTCGCGGTTCGCATCACCGGACTGCCCAAGCGAAAGGTACTCTTCGGATATCAGTTCGGCTACGAGCCGTACGTCGACGCGGCGGAGCGAGCGGTCATCTACGAGCCGACCGAGTTTCGAGCGGCAGAGCTTCCTCCGATTTCAACGCACAACGTGAAGACGGTGACGTTGAGAGTTGGCATGGACGAGTTGCCGGAGCAAGTCGTGCGCTCATTTGGCCTCGACGGCAAGAAGCTGGGCGAAGATCCCGCCGAGCCGGCTCTGAGGCAGGCGGATGAGTTCGTGCAACCAGTCCGTGTCGAGCAGATCAAAGGTCAGACACAACTGCTGCTCAAAGAAATGCGGCGCGGAACCGGGCCGGTCATTGACGAAACGGTGCCAGTCGCTATCGACAAAGACGGCCAGCGATACGACTCCATCCAAGCCGGCGGCCGTCCGGGCTTCTTCGCGTATCTCTACAACGTCCCGCGAGACCGCATCGTCCGCTTCGAATACGGCCTGCGGTTGTATCGGCATTCGGCCACGTTCGAAAACGTGTCGCTCGAACCGGAACAGAGGACGGACGTGAACGTAAAGGTCGAGTCGTTACCGGAAACCGCCACTCGCCCTCAGGCGAGCACCAGGTCGTGAACGTGGATCTTGTCGTGCATCGACGCATGAACATCCCTGCTGGTAGCATCGACGCTGCCTATCTGCTCGATCTCCGCTGCAGCGTAATCCAATACAGAATCACATGGCTCACCGTTTTTCGATATTCCGCATCGTACTTGGTGCTATACGCATTCGCGCCATAGAGGAACATCCACGAGTCTAGTTGGTAATAGATGAGTCGATGGAGCATGAAAGGATCCAACAAAAACATCAAGGAAGTGTACGCTGCCTTCTTCGGTGTCAGCTTGACGCTGATCGCTTGGAAGTGCATTCGGTCATGGACGCCGGTCAGCCGGTAATCTTCCGTTTTGTCGTCCAGGTTGACGACGTCAAACCACGGCTTGCACTGGACGAGTGGCCCTTCATCCAAGAACGGGTAATGTCCTGAGTACATTTTGTCCATGAAGTAGATGTGAAAATAGAATTTAACGGATCTCGGTCTGCGGGTTTGGTGGAGACAAGAGATAAAGACGCGTTGTGATGCCGAATCCGTCTTGAGCAGTTTGCTAGTCATGTGGCACATGTCGGCATAGATTTGGTTTTGCCTCGCGAGGTCATTTCTGTCCTGGATACTGACATAGTGCTCGACCGTATCCATGAACGTGACCGCATCGAATCGGCCATAGAGCTTCTTCTGAAGTTCCGCGCTGGACAGAATATCCTTCCAATTCGTGACGTGAACCTCGAGTCCGTATTGCTTCTGAGCGTACGCTGCTTGTTCAGGCGTGATGTTGATGCCAACGGCTTCGCATCCAATCTCGACTCGGCAGTAGTTGAGCCAATCACCATAGCCGCAACCGACATCACAGATCGCCATGTCTTTTTGCAAGCCCAATTGGTTTGCCATGTGCTCGAACTTGGCTCGCTGGGACAGCTTTTGATCGACGACTAGATTAAAGCCGAGGTCCCGCCCAGTTCCGGTAGTGTTGTCATACATGTTGTGCATCCATTGATATCCTCGGCTGATGCGCAGCTGTGAATCGAACAGAACCGGTTTTCCGACCCCGTACAGGAAGACATCATCGACGAGCAAAGCCGCGAGCCAGAACAGGCTTCCCCAGAGCGTGACGTAGACGGCGAGCACGATCGAAATCGTTATTAGCGCCCACCAAACAAGCGTGTTTCGATCGACAGCCTTGATCAGCAGTATGGACTGCGTATTGGCGGTTGTCGGTTGGGCCAAATTCGTCATGGGTCAACCTCTACAGATCCCTGTCATCCGTTTGGAGTCCAGGCTGCTGACGGCTGATGTTGTTTGGTCGGCACTTCAACGCGTCAGATTACATTGATTGCTCGGACGCCTCAACGATCGACCATTTCTGGTAGTGGGTCAGTCCTGCACGTCAACTCCAACTTTCATGCCGTATCGGATACGATTCTGGTTTCACACCTTTCATGCATATTCTCCGAGAGCCCCCATGCAGAGTCTTCGCGTCGCTGCCGTCAGTATGAATAGTGAACTTGGTAAGCGCACCGAAACGCTATGCCACATCGAACAGTTTTGCGAACAAGCGGTCGCAGATCGTGCGGAGTTGGTCGTATTTCCCGAACTAATCGTGCATGGCCACTGTACGCCGAATACTTGGGAGCTCGCCGAGTCGGTTCCCGGCGGCGACAGCGTCGCGACGTCATGCGGCATCGCGCGACGGGCGGGTATCTTTTTGTGCGCAGGGTTGAGCGAGAAGGAAAACGACATCGTCTATAACACGCAAGTGCTGATCGGGCCCACTGGCTAAAACTCCGCAGCCCCAGAGCGGTCCTGAACTCTATCGATTACATTCACGAAAACCTGGTTCGTAGTGGACTCTGTAGAAGAAGCGGCGCGGGTGACGAATAGAAGCTTTGCAGTCGTTTGACGGATACCTGGTCGAATCGATAAAAGGGGTAACGGTCATGGCAGGCGATTTCGAACGCAAAGAGTCCGCGAGCGGTCTCACGTTTAAACTCTATCGGGGTGAAGGCGTCGCACTTTTGGCGTTCGATCTTGAACCGCCGCAAGCTAGCGACGACTTCGTCGGTTTTGCGGTCGAAGTTCAATATCCTGGGTCCAACCATTGGGGAGCGTTGCGAAACCGCCTGCACTTTGTTTTTCCGCCCGTGCCAGAGCAGCCACGCTCGTTTCGTTCCACCGAAGCCCCATTTCAAAAGTTTCGCTGGATTCACGTTCCAACGGAGACGCCGGCTGGGGAATTTCGCTACCGCGTCACCGCTAGATACATGGACGCCGGAGGGACGCTCCACGATGGGGCCCAGGTTGAGAATGCAATCTCACTTGCGCCGCAAACGATCGATGGGTTCCTGAACGTCGGCTTCACACGGGGCTTTGCGTCCTCGCAGGCTTACGCCAATCGCTTCAACAACGAAGCCGGCATCCTGCCGCCGCCTGGGTCACCGGCTGCAGCTAGTCTGCAACACGATATGGCACCGTTTGAGGCGAACTACGTCTGGTTGGGGTTCGAGGCGCGGCGCTTGATTATTGATCTGCTCGACCAGGTGGCTGCCGATCCCGCGCTCACGCTTGACGCCCTGATTTACGAGAGCAAAGAACCTGACATTTTGCGGCGCATTGAGGCGCTGGGCAATCGCGTACGAGCCATCATTGACGATCATGGCGAGCAGGGCCTGCCAGACAGCGCGGAGACGATCTCGGCCGAGCGGCTTGTCGCGGCAGGCGCTGACGTCAAGCGAATGCACTTCGGAAGGCAGCAACACAACAAAGTGCTTCTTGTCCGCCAGAACGGGCAACCCGTCCGCGTGCTGACTGGTTCAACAAACTACTCACTGCGAGGCCTCTACATCCAAGCGAATAACGCGCTTCTATTCGACGATCAGGACGTGGCGGCCAACTATGGCAAGCTGTTTGATGCCTACTGGACGTCTCCGAACAAGTTTCGGAAAAACATTCTGTCGCAACAGTGGTGGGTCGTACGCGATCAAGTCGATTCGCGGGTTTCGCTCGGCTTTTCGCCCCACTCGGACAGTGCACTGTCGCTCGATCCAATTGCCCAGGCGATCGAGAATGCAGAAAGCTCGGTGCTTTACTCAATTGTGTTTCTCAATCAGCTTAGCGGTGCAGTTCGCAATGCACTCGATGAGCTCATGGAGCGTTCGTTGTTTTCCTACGGAGTCGCTCAGCGTGTGGGGGGTTTGACCGTGAATAAGCCGGACGGTTCTCGCGGCCTGCTACCGTTCGCTTACCTGGCCGAGGACGCCCCTGAACCGTTCAAGTCGGAGTGGTCCGGACAAACCACCGGGCACTCGAACATGGTGCACCACAAGTTCCTGGTGACGGACTTCAATGGCGAGCGGCCGACCGTTTACACCGGGTCATCGAACATGGCTGCTGGCGGCGAAAAGGCAAACGCCGACAATCTGATCTGCATCGAGGATCGCAAGGTTGCAATCGCCTATGCGATCGAAGCACTGCGCCTGTTCGACCACTTCCATTTTCGGGTGAAGGCGCAGGAACCAAACGCTCCGCAATCTCTACGGCTGGCCAAGCCTCCGCAGCCTGGAGAGAAGCCATGGTTTGCCCAGTACTTTCGGATTGGTCACGTTAAGGAACGGGACCGGAAGCTTTTCATTCACTGAGTGGCTCGTGATCTTTCTTTCAAAGGAGCTTGGTATGAGCAGGCAGTCTGGAACGCCGTCCTACGCCACTTCAATTAGTCAACCTGTTGCCGATCGCACCACGCGAGCGTTTCTTAACGCTCTGAACAGCAGCGGTGGGCCGGCGTTGGAAACATTGAGTCCCGCCGACGCTCGCGCTGTCCTCACCGGCGCACAGTCGTCGGTTCCGGTCGATCTCCCGCCCGCCGAGGTCTCGAAGAAGACCATCTCCGTCGGCAACCAGTCAATCCCGCTGACGATCGTGCGTCCAGCCGGTGCGACCGGCACTTTGCCAGCGTTCCTGTTTTTCCACGGAGGCGGCTGGGTTCTCGGCGACTTTCCCACGCATGAGCGATTTGTACGTGACTTGGTGCACCTCTCAGGCGCAGTCGGAGTGTTCGTCGACTACGAGCGGTCGCCTGAGGTTCACTACCCCGTCGCCATTAACCAAGCCTACACCGCCACCCAATGGGTGACGGAGCATGGCCAAGAGATCCGCGTCGATGGAAAACGTCTGGCGGTCGTGGGTAACAGTGTCGGTGGAAACATGGCAGCGGTCGTGGCACTGCGCGCAAAGCTCGATGGCGGACCAAAGATTCGATATCAAGTCCTGTTCTGGCCGGTGACCGACGCGCGATTCGATACCCCGTCCTACGAGCAGTTCCAGAATGGGCATTTTCTCACGCGTGACATGATGAAGTGGTTTTGGGATAACTACACGACCGACGAGGCGCAGCGGAACGAGATTTTTGCCTCGCCACTCCGGGCTACGATCGATCAATTGAAAGGCCTGCCACCCGCGTTGGTTCAAACCGCCGAACTAGACGTATTGCGCGACGAAGGCGAAGCCTATGCACGAAAACTCGACGAAGCCGGAGTGGACGTCGTAAGCCTGCGCGTCAACGGAATGATTCACGACTTCGGCCTGCTGAACCCCATCAACCGCGCTCCGGCCGTTCAGTCGGCCCTTCGTCAGGCGGCCCAGGAAATCAAACGACATCTGGAGTGATTCGAGCGAGGCGACACGTTCCTTCCTCGCTGCTTAATGAACTCTGCAAGAGATCCGTCGCCTCGCCTATCAGGAAAAAGATGTTTGCCAGATCATCAGAAAAGCGGAGAGATCCCCATGACGTCCCGATATCGGATGCTCATTGAGTGGTCTGAAGAAGACCAAGACTTTGTCGTCACTCTACCCGAATTTCCCTGCAATCGAACGCATGGAACGACTTACGAAGAAGCGGCCAAGAACCTTCGTCAGGCGGCCCAGGAAATCAAACGACATCCCGGGACCGAATAGATTTCCGGCTGTGACATGCCCTCCGTTCACAGTAAGAAGGTCCAAGTGA
>CAZFLF010000171.1:0-9461 GCA_964519825.1 uncultured Pirellulaceae bacterium
TGTACCACGGCATTAGAACTCTTTGGCAAGCTTCCGGAATGCATCGTTCGGATTTGACGCATGTTCGCGGATAAAGAGTCGTAGATGATTACCTGTTTTGCGGTTACGCACCCAAGCCTCACCAGTAGCCCGTAGTGGCCCGCTCAGTTCATCACCTTCGGCAATCGGATAAGGGCTTAGCGACTCGCAGATGGCGAAACAGTCATCCAGTTTCACGGCAAGAAGACCAATACCAAAACGCTCAACCCACACATCGACGGTGCCCGTAATCGAATCCTCAGCAGTCATGTCTTTCTTAACTCCCGAACGAAGTTGCAATAGTAAGCGAATTTGCCAGCGTGCCGGACTCGACGACCGTACAAAAGCCGCCCGAGTTCGTTCGGCCTTTCAGCCCCGAGTTTCCCGCGCCGCAATTCTCGCAGACGAGGAGACCAAAGAGACTTTGGTTTAAGCGGAGCGACCCGGATTGCCTCGGTATTGTACGGTATGGTACTGGGCTCACGAAACGCTGTCCGCGAGGCTCCTAGTAAATTGTATTTTCGCTTGGGATAATTTGCGGCCGACGACCTGACTTTTTCACATCGGCCATTTAAGGACAGTCGCCAATGAAATTGGTGATCCTCGTTTTTCTGCAACTCTTGTTCATGACCATAGGTGCGTGCGGTGTCGCATATGTAGGCTACAACATCCCCCGCAGTAGTTCAGAAAAGATAGCGCTTGCCGTCGTGGGAGGACTATTTGGAGCTTGTGTTGGTTTCTTAATAGGAAAGCAGATTGCCGTGGAATCCATGAAAGCAGTTCCCGACTCAACTGTTTCCAAAGAGACCGACCCATTACGAATAAGTGAACTTAAATCGAGTATTCGCGGGCCTTTGCCGACTGGTCCGGCAGGTCAAAATCAAGCCGAATCCGATCCTCAGGTGCCCTCTTTACCGAGTCGCAATCTAGTCCCCTGTCCGGACTGCGGTCGAATGCTATCGAAATTGGCGATTAGCTGCCCCCAGTGCGGTAGACCGTTGCAATCACCACCACCAACCACCCTCTAACGATTCGGTTCTTTGCGGGAGTAACGCTGATTGGCGTTCGGCAATTGTTGCGCATTCTCATTAGGTGGATACTCGCCGCTTATCGACGTGGTGTCGCGGCGAGAGGAATTCGCATGCCAACGGTGATCGCGACCGTTACTACTCCGTAATGGTAAGCGGCATTTCAGTGGGTATAATTCTTTGATATCAGCCCCCTCAATTAAGTGATCCGATGAGGACTGCACAATGAATCGCGTTTTAATAAAAGTTGTCGGGCTTGAGAAGAATGCCGATCGCGTGCGTTTGGCCGACTTTCGGATTATTTGCGACAATCTGTCCGCGTGTCTCAATCGGCTTTCTGAAAAAGCCATTGGCAAGCAATCTGATTTCGAAATCACGGGATTGGAATGCGGAAGCGCAGTGATCGAGGTAGGACCAGCAAGCGACATGTTGGCGGCTTCAAACGCCACGCTCGGGCTGTTTAACGAAACAGTTAGAGCATTGCAACTTGATCAGCCCGTCGATTCAAAGCTCGAAGCGGACGATCTCATTCTCTTCAAGAAGTTAGCCGCTCCACTAGGTAAGACGGTCCGGCAGATGTGGGTCGGCACAATCGAGATCACTGCCGATTACGTCGCTAATATCGAACGACGCATCGCAAAACCGATGACCGCTCTGGGCACGATTTCGGGATGGCTTGATAGAGTCAACGTCCATGACAAATACGAGTTCGATATTTACCCGGCCATCCATAATCGCGGCATCCCGTGCGAATTCCCCGAACACATGGTCGAAGAGGTTCGCAAGGCGCTAAAAAAGAACGTAACAATCTCGGGAAAGATGCATTACTTGCCCGATGCAGCGTTTCCACATTTGGTTCACGTGACAAGTATCGAGATTCATCCTGTTGAATCAACGTTACCAACTTTACTAGATCTAAAAGGCTTCGCTCCGAATTGCACAGGCGAGTTGCCTGTACTCGATTACTTGCGGAGCATTCGGGATGACTAAGAAGGCGGCGGCGCCGATTTACTGTTGGGACTCATCGGTTTGGCTCGCCTGGATAAAGCAAGAAGCTACCCACCCGTTGGCTGACATGGAACTCGTGGCGTCTGAGATCACGGAAGGCACCGCCCAAATGCTCGTACCTGCTACTGTTTACGAGGAACTGCAACTTACTCGATGCACGGATGAGCAATTGGCGATGATCGAGGCGTTCCTAAAGCGTCCGAATGTCTTGCAGGCGACACAGACGCCAGCCGTTTCCCGTAGAGCAGCCGACATCATCAAGCGGAGCCTGAAAGACAATCTCGTCACAAAGCTGAATGACGCGAGAATTGCTGCTTCAGCAATAGTGTTTGGCGCCTCAGTGCTGCACTCTGTTGATAATGGATTGCTGAGATTAGATGGGACCTCCATCGTGAATGGATTGGCGATTAAACGCCCGAAGCCACTCTCAGGACAGAAGGGCCTTGGTTAGCCAAATCGGCATGTTCCGTTTGCGGTCCCTGTTCTTCGATCGTCTTGGGGGAACACAGACATGACTACTTCTGTGAACACGGCAAAGGTTCGGGACCGTCGCCAGCTGCAATTCAACAGTATCGACGAAGTGTTGTCCGAGATCGACCGGATTGTCTCGGCAGACCAAGCGGGCACGCTGCGTCATCTCGGCAACTGGACACCAGGCCAGATCATGGGTCACGTTGCCGCGTGGACCAATTACAGCTACGACGGGTATCCGCTCAAGCCGCCGCCGTGGTTCATCCACTCATTCGAAGCGAAGCGAAAACAGTTCGGCGTCCTTGAGCAGGAACCGCACGCGGATTGGCTTGCCGGCGATTTGGCTCAGGTCAGAGTTTGCAGACCATGACACTTTGGCCGCGAGTTCGTTGCCGCGCAGCAGGCCGACCTCCGCGGTGAACGGGGCGATGGGGTGACCCGCGACATCCTGCAACTCCACCCGAACTGACCCGCTGCGAGAAGTGCGATAGTTGAGCACCAAGGATTGGCCCTGGAACTTTAGTGGCCGCGTGATCGCCTCACCTTCTAATCCTCCCGCCTCCGATACCGTGCTCAGCGCGACGAGGCCGTCGGTGCGATACACGAACCGTCGAATGCGACTACCGGGGCCTTTGTAATACCCTTCCTTTGCATAGACCGACCATTCGTCATTCTGACCAGGCAGTTGGACTAATCCCCAAGCCATGTAATTGCTGCGATTGCCATCCCGCTCTTCCGGAGCGGTTGGCGGAATGACTGCCTCCGAGTAACGTCGAAACGTTTGACCATCGCGGCTGACCATGAGTGTGGGCTCAGTTTGTTCTGTCTTGGGCAGGAACCGCGTCGGGAAACCGACCAGGATGTGAGCGGCGCCGGGGTAAGTCCGCACCGCATTGGTATAGAGGTGCTCCGGGGTCGCCTCCGGATAGTCGAGCCAGACAGGATCGGTCCATGACAGAAAATCGTCGGACGTGCCGGTCATGATGTCGCGGACGACGCGGAAGGCTCGGTGATATTCGCGATACTTGCCGATCTGCGGATCCCAGAAGGCCAGGTTCTGCGAATCGAATGCGCCCTGCGTGATGACCGGCTTCTCGGACATCGGTTGCCAGTGAATCCCGTCAGCCGACTTCAGCGGCAACAAGCCTCCCTTGACGCCCGTCACGGCTTTGTAGCGGGCGTCCGGGGAGCAATTCGGGTTGGCGTCCTTGAACGGCGTGAAGCTGTGAGTTCCCGGGCCATCCCAAACGATGTTATTCGCCTTCGAGCCGGCAAACTCAAACAAACCAAGTTCCGGTTTCGTGAAATGGATGCCATCCTTGCTTTCCGCATAGCAAGTGACTTCGCGGTGCGTTTCCCGTTTGGTTTGCTCGTCAAAGTGCGACCCGCGGTAATACAGGCGAAACTTGTCATCGTCCTCAAACACCGTGTAGTACGCGCTGGTGTTGCCTTCCCAGGGTTGGTTGGCGGTCAGCACGACTTCTTTTGGTTGTGGTTTCTGGATGACCAGTTTCGCCGCTCCGCTCAGACGTTCGAGGAGATAATCATCGACGAATGGTTCGAGCCGTTTGCCGATCGCTTCGACTTCGAGCGGGACTGTGATTTTGGCCAAATAAATCGCCGATTTGCCCTCGTGCGACGAGTAGAAGCTCATCCACAGGAGACCGTTGTGCCAGACTAGTCCTGGATAGCTGGTATCTCCGGCACTGTTCAGTGTCAAAGCGGGTGCGTAATTCCCGTCGCGCGTCATGCGGGCCAACACGGTCTTCGCGCCCCCCGGATAACTACGGCCAGCTGCCCACAGAGCACCGTCCGGCAAGCGAATGAAATTTGGCCCTCCCAAGCGATGCGCGGTCTCTTTCCATATCCACTTCGTGTACGGCGCTAGGCTGCGGCCAATCCAACCGAACGTATTGCCCCCTTCACGGCGCACGAGCGCGATCATTTCTCCATCGGGCATGACTCGCAATGTCGACTCGTTCGGATGGCCGGGAACATCGAGATGCGTGACGAGGTCGTACTTCACACCATCGACGCTCGCGTTGAGTTTCAGTTTCCAGTCAGCCGGACCCGGTTCTGTCTTGCCGGTCTTGGCCGCCACTTTGGCTTCCTGAGTCGTGCGCGCGGAGGCGTCGTACGAGACGCCATACGCCTTGCCGCCGTACCACGTGACTCGCCACAGCCACTCACCTTCAGCGAGCACTCGCTGTGGAGCGGTCCAGTCGCGGCCATCCTTGGAGAACGCCACGCGCGGTTGACGGCCGAGCAGCGTCTTCCCTTCGTACACCGATCCTCCGGCCGTGATCATGAGCCGGTCATCTGGCGTGATCGACAGTTTCGGATCGCGAAGGTCAATTCCTTTCTCGGTGACGAGTCCGATGGATTCCCACTGGTCGCCATTCGCGGACTCGAGAACGCGCAGTTTCCCATCGCCACCCACGTGCGCGTCGGCCTCACGGAACGTGCAGAACCACTTCCCGTGCCAGCGAATCAGATCGGTGAATGCGTTATGACTCCCCTGGTCCCAAATTTTGGCCACCGAAACGACTTCTGGTTCAGCGGCGAGCAAGGGAGCGATTGCGAAGAGAGTCAACAACAAACAAATCGCGAAGATTTGGTGAACACGATGCATAGGTCACTCCAAGTAGGTAGGACGGGCACCTTGCCCGTCTGTCGTGGCGGATTGCGAAAAAAAGCCCATCCTGCATTTCAAACATGACGGGCCGGGTGACCGTCCTACCGTATTCATTTCTGCAGGGGAAGTTGCAGCGATTGCTTCTTGCCATTGCGCCAGATGGTGACGGGGACTTGTTCGCCGGCATTTCGTTTCGTTAGTGCGTGTCGAAAGACGTCGGCTTCGCGCGACAAATCGCTGTGGCCATCGAATTCGATCAGCAGATCTCCCTGGCGAAACCCGGCGTTCTTAGCCGCGGCATGGGGTCCGTATTCGCCGACGTGTTTGGCTCGCAGGGCCATCGCTCCGGCGGCAATGCCCGCCTTTTCGCGATCTTCAGCCGAGGCATTCTCTAGCAACATCCCGCCGGTCGCCATGCGTCGCAGGCCCCACGAAGAAGATCGCCAGGAAATATCACCGGCGCGACGCCAACCGCTGGCCAGTTTCAGCGTCAACTCGCGGGTCCCCTCGCCGCGCCGAATGTTGACCGCGATACGACCGCCATCCGCGCTGGTGCGGTGCAGTATCCACTGGACGTCAGCCATGGACAGGAGTGGTTGCCCATCCATCCGTTCGATGACATCTCCGGACTGCAAGCCGGCGGAGGCTGCGGGCGATCCGGCAACGACCTCTTTGACGGTGGCCTTTTGGTCCGGTTCGAGAACCAACCCAATCGCTTTGGGATGCGGATAGGGAAACAAGACCGACTCAGGAAGCGGCTGCCGATTCTCACGATATTGGTCGCGTTGCGCATCACCGATCTGGTGGCAATGAATACAGCTCTGAACGACATTACCGGTCAAGTTCCATGTGGATTTGTATTTGCCCTGTAAAGACGGATATTCCTCCGGCGAACGGACGTCGGGTTTTGGACCGAGTTTTCCGGCCAACGCATCCCGGTTGCGCGGATACTCGGCGTGCAACTCCAGCGCGCCTTGCAGTGCGGCTGCCAGCCCCTTCAGCGAAACATCCCCGACCCATTCGGTGCGATGCGACCGAGTCCCAAAACGCCCGTAAAGGGATCTGTCTGCATTGAATAGAAATACCGCGAACGATTGGTCCGTGTCGAACTGGAACAACGACAGGTCCAGCCCATTGGTCGAGACGACGCGTGCGCACACGAACTTGTCCAACAACGGTCGAACGACCGGGTCTTGTTCCAGCAATTCATCATCCAGCTTGACACATTCCTCGCACGGAATGCAGCGCATCACCACCAGCAACGGCTTGCCGGTCTTCTTGGCTGTTTCAAACGCCAGGTCCAAATTGTTGTATACCCAGAATCCCTCGGCTTCGACTTTGCGCCGATCCGCGCGTACTTTTTCTTCTCGGGTCTGTGCCGTAAGAGCGGCCTCCAGACCCAGGACCGAGAACAACACCACAACGAGAATCCGTGCAGACGACATAATTCTTCTCCGGCGGCAGGAGGTGACTATCTAGGGGGGAACGTCCTCGAATTGGTGCCGGATTGTACAAGTACGCCGGCGATGTTGCATTGAGGGGTTCGTTTAACCGCAAGCCGCAGGCGTGCGTGTATTTGGTGATTTGGAGTGCGGTGGCTTGACGGCGCTTTCGTTAAAACAGGCGTCCAACTTTACGCGATCCAAAGCGGCGTCAAGCCACCGCACTCCAAAGGCAGCCTGCGGCTTGCGGTTAAACGACGGAATCGGGACGGACCTCGACTTGCAACGCCCCCAGCATCTGCGTTATCGCTTGCTCTTTCTTGTTGATGAACAGCACATTGTCCAAGATGATGTCCCGCCGCTCGCCGGTCGGCTGCAGGATCAGCCGGCCAGAACCCAGCAGTAGGTATTCGAACACGTCGTTGATTTCCTTGTCGATCCGCAGATTTGGGGCGGAATAGCGCTTCAGTCCGCTGAGGAATCCATGATGATGAAGTAGTTCGTTGGGGCGGACTTCCCAGTAGTCGAAACGAACGCTAATGAATACGGCGATGTAGACCAGCGCCAACACGACAACCACGACGTTGTAAAACGTTGCATTTGCCACCGGGCGGATCGGTTTCAGCCACTCGCCAATCGCCGGCATTAACTCGGGACGAAGAGTGAAGGCGAGAATCGCGCCCAAGGCGAGGGCCGCCAGAAGAAAAAACATCGTCAATGAAGTGGTGCGCGGAAAGTCGAACGCGAGCACCACTACATTGACACCCAGCACAGCAAGAAAGGTCCACGTGATAGAGACTGCCACGAGATCGTTCGGTGCGACGGACCACCGCCCCGTAGCCGTCATCCAAATCGCGGCAATCACGGCAGTAAAAAAAGTGGGGTAGAGAAAAATGAATTTGGGATAGGGGACCAACAAGATGCGGGCCTGACGCGGGTTCGAACGATCTAATTCCCCAGATGGCGACTTCTTACGCACCCCGTCTTTGCTGCCGGCGGCTTCACTCATGCGGTCCTCCCAGTTTCGTTCTTGACTCGACGACGGACGTAACCCAGCGGTAGATCTTTCAATGCGCCAACCGACGGGTGCTCGTCAAACTGGGAGTATTCTGCTCGCGGCAGAACAAATCCGCAATCGATGGTCGCGCCGCCGGAACACATCCGTCCGATCAGACACATCGGTCCGATCAGTTGGCGAGAGGCAGAGGCGGGGCGGATTGGCTGGATCCCTGAGAAAAATCGACACCGACGAGCGCGGCGAGCGTGGCGGCGATCTGAGATTGCGTGGCTTCAACGTTCTCTCGAACTCCCTGCGACGGCACGCCCGGCCCCATCACGCCGATCCAGATGTATTCGGCGCCGGGAGTTTCCGCGTTGTGATTGGTCCAGTCGCGTGGCGTGTCGCCGCGACCATGATCGGTGGTCACGACGAGAGCCGTTTGGTCCTTGTATTGCGGTAGGCTCTGCAGCGTCTCCCACAACTCGCGCAGATATCGGTCGGAACGGTTGGCGGCTTCGAGATACAAGTCGTAACGGCGCGCGTGAGCCCATTCGTCGGTTTCACCCAAGCCCAGGTAAAGCACTCGCGGTCGGTGCTTCAACAGGTGTTCCCGCGCGGATTGGAACGACACGATGTCGTAGACGTTCCCGCGCCACAATCGCGGCAGTTCGCGCACCATGTGGTTGACTTGTCGTTGCCCGGCCGTCAGCGGATCGTCGGCCAGTGGAGTCCAACCTGTATGCACGTGCAATCCACTCCGTTCGCGGTTCAAGATGAAGTCGATGACATCCCACGTAGCGAACGCGGCAACTTTTCCCGCGAATGCCGGCTGTCGGTTCAGATACTCGAGCACGTTGATATTGGGGTTGGGCACCTTGTTGTTGCTGTCGATGCGGTCGTCCGCGAACCCCACGAACATTTCGTTATAGCCGGGATAGGAGAACTTCTTCCCATTGGTGACACGCGCGACCGCTTTTCGGGATGGGTCGCCGAAGACTTGTCCCCGCTTAGCCAATTCACCCCAGAAAAATGGCAGCAGTATCTCACGCCGAGCTTCCGGGGTATCGCGCCAATAGATCGCCTTGATATCCGCACCATCCGAGACGCCGCCCGATTCCTTGCTGATCAGTCGTTCTTCCGCGCCCCCGAACAATTCCTGCCAGCGGAATCCGTCCCAGGTCACAAACACTACGTTCTCCGCCGCGGATACACTCCCCGCCATCAGAACCGTTACCAGGCACAGAAACAAAATCCAGTTTGATTTCGCCATATCGTTTCCCTTTTTCCCCGCGAAAGTTGTGGCCCACGACGAGCTGTCCGTCAAGGTTGGCAGCGTGGAGTGTTGCTAGCTATTCGATCCCAAAGCACATCGGCTGTGAATCTGTACGGTTTGAGGCAGGCAGTTCGACTGCTGACACTGTTAGTGAATTTTGCGCGGCTAGTTAATCGAAGAAGAACTAGGACTTGGAAGGCACGGGATACGGAGTCGGCTCGTTGGGCAGCGAACCACAGAAGCCGCAGGCTCCTAGAATCCGTTGCCCGGTATCGGCGGCCGTGGAGGCGGGTTCGGCCGCGCACGGCGTTTTTCAACGTCGTCAATAGGGTCGAACCAATTCGTTCGCACGCAAGGAGAACTTTCATGAAAATCAATCTCAAATGGGCGCTGGCTGCAATGCTGTCGACGGCGTTAGGCGGCTCCGTCCTGAGCTATGGCCAACAGTACTACAACATTTCCGAAAACATTAATGTCAGTGAAGCGGCCGGCGACGGCTGCGGTTGTCAAACCGATGGCGGATGTGAGTCCGAAGAAGCGACCTGTGATCCGTGGCGGCTGTTCCCGGAAATTGGCTGCGGCTGGA